>NZ_JBLYZG010000047.1:0-44429 GCF_049310245.1 Endozoicomonas sp. ALB115
GCATCTTACCGCGCCAGTTTGATTTGTCAACCGGTTGTTTTTCATTCAATCCAAACAACCCATTTTCAAACCGCACTTCCCGGTCAGCGATGATGATTCATTCTGCCGATCCGTGAATGACCGTTTGGGTCAGTCCGTGGAAGTGGGGAGCATTATACGCAATTGAATGACTGTGCCAACCCTCGGTTAGCACGTATATGACATTTCACTATTATACAGGCGTTATCGGGGTCTCTTTAAAGCGACTGAGCGTCCAAGCACTGCCAGCGTTGTACCATTATGCAGTAACGCACTAACTGCCGGACTCAGCCAGCCCATAGCCGCCGCCAGCATGATGCCGCTATTAATATACTCAGCCAGTTTGATATTACTTTGAATGGTCGACATCGCCAGCTGAGCCAGTTGCCGGGTTTCAGCAACGCCATAAAGTTTATCTTTCAACAGAACGACATCAGCAGCCTGTCTTGCCAGTTCAGTACCTTCACACATGGCTATACCAACATCAGCCATCGTCAACGCCGGTGCGTCATTGACACCATCCCCTACAAACATCACTTTTCGACCAGCTGCTTTTAACTGCTCGACAATGGCTGATTTGCTGTCGGGTGTTACCTCTGCATATACCTGGTTCAGCTGTAATTCACCACCCAGCACACCCGGGCTTTGGCAACACGATCACCGGTAATCATGATCAGCTCATGAATACCGAGGTTACGCAGTTCATTCAGTGTCGCAACCGCATCTTCCCGAAGGTGATCCTTTAACCCGATCATGCCAATCAGCTTTTTATCATGAGAAATAAAGATCAGATGCCGCCCCATTTCCTCATACTTGATGATTTCATCTTCATAGGGCGTAAAATCTACGGACTCATGCTCTTCAAGAAAGTGGCGGCTGCCCATCATAAGACAGTAATCGTCCATAGTGCTTTTGAGACCATGAGCTATAACATACTCAACTTCACCATGTTCAATATGTGGTAGATCGTGATGCTTGGCAGCATTGACAATAGCCTTGGATAACGGGTGACTGCTGTGCTCCTCAACGGAAGCTGCAATAGCCAGCAGATCACGGCCTGTGTTGTTATTGCACAGAGGAACAACGTCCGTAACTTCCATATCGCTGTAAGTCAGTGTTCCTGTTTTATCAAATACACAGGTATCCACGGTCACCAGCTTTTCAATAGCACTTCCGCCCTTCAACAAAATGCCATTTTGAGCCGCACGGTACATGATGGATTTGAACGTTACCGGCGTGCTGAGCCTGAGAGCACAGGAATAATCCACCAGGAATACCGAGGCAACCCGATTAATATCCTGAGTGAGGGCAAACACGGCGGCTCCCATGGCCAGGGTAATGTTCACCCGGCGATCGGCCATATCCTGGGTAACCTGCTGAATTTCGCTTTTTTCACTGAGTGATTCATAAATCAGTTGGGCAATCCGGGCTGTGGTCGCCTCACTCCCTACCTTCTCAACCCGGACTGAAACCGTGCCATCGTGGACAGTGGTACCCGCATAAACCAGCGCACCTTCTTCGCGGCGGACAGGCACATTCTCTCCGGTCAACGTCGATTGATTAATAAACGCAGCACCGGATATCACAATACCATCAGCCGGTATTGCTGAGCCCGGCTGCAGTTCAATCAGGTCGCCAACCTGCAATGCGCCTGACTGAACCAACTCCCGGTGACCAGCACCATTGATCCGCCATACCTCACTTTCCTGCGGACGCATCAGATCTGCCAGCAGCTGATCACTGTTACGGCTGGTTTTCTGCTCCATATATTCGCCAAGGCTGATCAGGCTCTGGGTCATCATGGCGGTTTTATAATCACCCCGCCAGAAAGAGAGCCCAATAGCAATGGCATCAAGCACCTCAACGGAAACCCTGCGCTCTGCGAGGTCTGATAAACCTTCCATCAGGGCCGGTGCAATCAGCGCAGCCGTTGACAGCCCACCCCATTTATTGGGGAGTAATGCGGCCACCAGCGTTCCAAGGATATTCAGGGCGATATCACCACGGGTAAACTCATGCTTACTTTCTTCCTGCTCAGCTTCATCCAGATCAAGCTGAGATAAGCGGGCACTGATTATCTTTGCATCCAGCAGCTGTGTATCGTAGTGAACGACGATTGAACAGGCCGCTTCATTAATACGGATATCATGCAGTCCCTGAATACTCAACAACGCTTGCCTGATCCATGCGCCGGTATCCGGGTATTCCTGCAATACGGCGATTTTGAAGCGAATGCGTCCTGGCAAGTGATGCTTAACCTGCAAAACAGTCATTTGTCGCCTTTGTGGAGATTGCGGTAATACTCAAGTTCAGCCTGAGTATCTTCCAGACGCTCTTTCAACTCTTCAACTTCTCCACGAACAGCAGACCAGGCTTTTTCTCCCGTGGTCGCCATACCCTCTCTGAATTTTTTATTCGAGAGCAGATAGGCAACAGCAGCCCCAGCCGCCAGCCCCATAACAAAGTGGGTTTTACTGTTCTGCTGACGGTAAGCTGGCTCTCGACTTACGTCACCTGACTGAGAGTGGCCGTAGGCGTTATAGCCGTAGTAAGGGTTATGACCGGTCATGCTTTTTACTATCCAACAATTGATCCATTAAATAGAGGCCAGCGGTGCCTGCGGCAACCAGAGTCAGCATTGACAGGACCGGGCGGCCTGCCATCTTTTCCGCCGCATAAGTTGTCACGCCACTGACTGCGCCCGCCTGCAGGGCGGCTTTGACCGCCCCCCTGGCCAGCTCATGGGTATCCACGTCGCCCGCCTTATAGGTATTCCAGCGACTGATCACCGATGCTCCGCCACCCACCATGGCACCGGCAATCATGGCCCGGCTGGCGGTGCTGAGTTTCTTGTTTGCATTGCTCATCAGGATCACTCCGGTTGAGCGGGTTTCTCGTTGGCAGAAGCTTCTACCTCAACGATTTCAATCACCGGTTCAACATCTGGCTGCTCTTTTGGCGATTGATGTTTTTTTACCGATGCCTGAAAGCCCTGTTTACCCGCCGCATAGGTATCACGGAAAATTTCACCACCGGTGGTTACATTTTCCCGGACGGAATCAACCGTGTGACTGGCTTTTTCCTTAACAGCAGAACCGCTATTTTTGACCATATTGCCAGCGCCAGTCACCAAATCGACCAGCTTTCCACGCACCTTGTCATTGGTCAGCAAAAATGTGGCTGCGGCACCAATCAGGGCCCCCTGCCAGAAGCGTTTATCATTCATTATCGGACTTCCTCTGAGTTATTGTTTTCAGCTGACTTCGATGCTTCAGCTTCTGCCCCTTTGAGCATACTGCCGGCACTTGCCAGCATTTCCAGCAATTTCCCACGGACATTTTCATTACCCAGCAGCAACGCTGCAGCGGCACCGATCATCGCCCCTTTCCAGAATTCCCGATCATTAATGCCCAGAGTGCCCAGTAACTCTTTAAACATCCCGGCGTCTTCTCCCAGGGCATTCTCCACCATGGCCTGAGCCTGCTCAGCCAGTGGATGAGCGGGTTGAGGCGCATTTTGTGCTGGCATATCGGGCTGGTAGCCAGGCCAGTATGGTGGTGGAGGCATCATGGCCGGATGATGGTAACCCGGGTGTCCATAATAAGATGGAGGTGACGGATAAGGCATATGCCCCATGCACGCGGCATAAGGGTTATAGCCGGGGTGTCCTTAGGCACCGTTGGGCGGCATTCCGTTGGGCGGCATATTGTCATAGTGTCCGAAGGCTGGCTCTTCTGCAGCCTTCTTTGCATCGTTACTCATGGCGACTTTTATCCAGTTCCAAACACCTGGCTATCCGATAACAGGCTTGTTCAGCATCAGCTTCAGACTCACAAAACAGTGCATCAACCCATTGTGGGTTAATAGTCTCTGCATCGTAATCAATCACTACACTATCAGTGGCACTGTTAAGTTTGTAATTCTTGAAAGCGGGGATATCAGAAAGCACCGTTTCGATATCCGCCACCTTAAAACCGACCAGTTTTGTCAAGATACCCAGCTTGTACTTAAGACGAATTCTCCCGGGAAAATGATGGCCGATTGCCACCCAGCGCCTGAGCATCAGGGCTTGTTTGATGTGTTTATGCATGGGCCGGAATATAGCACTAATACAGGGAAAACAAGTCTGAGGTCATTGCACGACTGAAAATATCTATTCTTCTTTTGATTTACATCAACTGTGATGATAGTGTCGCAAATGATAATTATTATCAGTAGCGCTAAAGCACTTATGAATACTTACATTCATCAAACAAATAAAAGAGTTAGAATTCGATCTGATTATATTCGCCAGAATCCTGAAAAGGTCAGCAGGCTTATTACCAAACTTGGCAAGATCAACGCCATACAGCGTGTGACCCATAAACGACATGCAGGCTCAGTGGCCATTCAATTTGATAACAACGAACTGGATAGTAAAAGCCTGCTGGATATTCTGGACAGTAATGGCTGGCTGCAATCGGATGGACGCCCCTCTTTTATTGAAAATGCCGTTGTTTCCGGCACCAAGACCTTTGCCAGAGGTATGGTTGGCCTGGCCTTAACGCGTCTGGTGGGTCCCTCCGTCAGCCGAGTTATTATGAGCCTGTAGCCCCAAACTTTTTAGCGGCACATTTACAGATGCCGCTGGCTTTTGCCGGACATTGTTTACAGGGTGGGCTTTTCAGGGGAATGTGCAGTATGGACTGTTCACGCCGGGGTTTTTCCACTGCCGACTGTAGAGAATCAGAAGAGACGCCGACTGAAGCGAATGGTGCCTCGTTGCCTTCCTGAAACCAGGATATCAATGGATTGCATGGCGCAGCCAGTTCTCTGGCAGCGCTGACGACAGCATCCTGAACAATGGATTTTACCTCAGGTGAGAACACCTGAACCTTTTCTGCAACACCAACACTTTGTCTTCCAGCCAGTGCCTGCAGTTGCATCCATGATCTGGTTTGCAGTTTGGCTGACTTTTTACCGAGTTTTTTTAGTTTTTTTAATGCACTACTCGAACTCATGTTTCAGTCTCCCGATACAGCAGACCGAACACTACCACAATGCAAATAAAAATGAATCTTATTTACAATACATGAAAATATAGCTACCGCTTTCTGCCAAAAGAAAACACCCGGGTCCTCAGCAGCAGCAGGATCGCCAGTAAAGCGCCATAAATGACAGGTTCCGTATAGTCACTTTTAACCAGCCAGAGAAAATGAATAACCGCAAGAACAGCAGCAACGTAGACCAGCCGATGTAATTGGCTCCACTGCCTCCCCAGCCGCTTCATCATTTTTTTTGTTGAAGTCACACCCAGCGCAACCAGAATCGATAGTGAAAAAGCACCGACAATAATATAAGAACGCTTATAAAGGTCTTCTAACAGTGTCTGCCATTCCCAGGACAGCATAAATGCCAGGTAAGCCAATAGATGCAAAGCTGCATAGAATAAGGCGAATAAACCCAGCATCCGCCGGAACCGAATCAGTTTTCCTATACCCGTCAGCCGTCGTGTTGGTGAGATAGCCAGCGATAAGAGCAAAAATATTAATGCCCACTCTCCCAGCCCGTGGGTAAGAGCGCTGGCAGGGTCTGGCCCCAGATTGTTTTCCAGAGCCTTTATGATCAGATCGGCTAATGGAAAAAGGCTGAGAGGAAATACAGCAAGCTTGATGTTGGCAACCCGATCCATAGCCCTATCCTTTTTACAACTCAGTAAAAGCGTGTTAAATCCATGCCCTTGTATAAGTCAGCCACTTCTTCGCCGTAGCCATTAAAAGGCTGAGTCTCAATCCGGTTAGGTGCCAGCAGTGTACTTGGCAACCGTCGTTCATGTTTCTGGCTCCAGCGAGGGTGATCAACCGCAGGGTTTACATTGGCATAGAACCCGTACTCCTGAGGTGCTGAGGTTTCCCAGGTGGTTTTCGGCTGCTGTTCGGTCAGACGAATTTTCACTATGGATTTGATGCTTTTGAAACCATACTTCCAGGGCACCACCAGCCGGAACGGCGCACCATTCTGATTGGGTAAGATATCGCCATATAGCCCGGTCGCCATCAGGGTTAGCGGGTTCATGGCTTCATCGATTCTCAGCCCTTCAACATAAGGCCAGTCCAGGGAGCCAAAGGATGCCTTCTGCCCCGGCATCTGCTCAGGGTCATGCAGTGTGGTGAACTCGACAAAACGGGCTTTGGACGTCGGCTCAAACTGCTTAAGGATATTGGCCAGCGGGATACCAATCCAGGGGATCACCATGGACCAGGCTTCAACACATCGCAGCCGATAGATGCGTTCTTCCATCGTGTGAGGCTTGAGAATATCTTCCAGATGGTATCGACCGGGCCTGGCAACCTCACCTTCCACCACCACTGACCATGGATCGGTTTTCAGAGAATGAGCATTCCTGACCGGATCACCTTTCCCTGTGCCAAACTCGTAAAAGTTATTGTAGGAAGTAACCACTTGATGTGGTGTCAATGCTTCAGTTGTCGTGTAAACGTCAGGATTAAATGCAAGAACCTGCTTTTTTAGCCATTCGGGACCCGGCTGAGAAGGAAGAACATCGTCTTGCGCTTTTTTACTGATGGCTTTGGCTTCGCCTTCCTGGGAGCACCCTGCCAACATCAGCCCCAGCCCGGCCAGGGCAAAACGCCCGGACTGCTGCATAAAACGTCGTCGGTCATGATAGATATGCTCGGGTGTAATTTCACTACTGCCGATATCTGAACGTTTTTTTATTTTCAGTAGCATGATATCTCCTTACCAAACACTGCATTATATTACGGTCATTCTGGCGAGGCGATCACATGAAAGGCCGCATTTCCAAATAATGCCAAGGGATATTGCCGAGCTCAAGCATCCATCTCTCGCAGGTATAAAAAAAGCCAGCAATGCCGGCTTTAAAAAGAAGCTAAGAGAAACTAAACCGTTTGATCACTCTTGTTGTCACCAAGCCGCCAGATCGCAGTAATCGGGCCAGAGCAGGCATAAGCGAGAAAGATCATCAGCAGTGTACGGGGCGGGTCCATAAACACCACGGCAAAGGCCAGAACCATCGCCAGCAGGAACACAAAGTGTACCCGACCTCTCAGATCAATCTTCTTGAAGCTCTGATAACGAATATTGCTGACCATAAGGACACCAGCTCCACCGGTAATCAGCGCACCAAGTATGGCAATGAAGGTGGACTCACCATCCAGGCCAAAGTCACTTAGTGCCCATACCATGCCAATCACTACCGCTGCCGCCGCCGGACTGGCCAGGCCGGTAAAGTAGCGACTGTCGGTGACTTCAATCTGGGCATTAAACCGGGCCAGCCGCAGGGCTGCACAAGCCGCATAGACAAACGCAATCATCCAGCCAAACTTGCCAAGGTCCTGCAACGCCCAGCTGAAAACTACCATGGCCGGGGCAACACCAAAGGTGACCATATCTGCCAGGCTGTCATACTGCTCACCAAACTTGCTCATGGTGTTGGTCATCCTGGCGACACGACCATCCAGACCATCCAGAATCATGGCGACAAATACGGCAATACAGGCCAGGGAAAAATGCCCCGCCTGCGCAGCGATAACGGCGTAAAAACCACAAAACAGGTTGCCGGTGGTGAAAAGGTTGGGTAACAGGTAGATCCCTTTGCGACGAATCGCCTGCCCTTCTTCAATCACCTCTTCTTCGTGCTCGTCTACAGGAAAAAAACCGTCGACGGCATCTTTATTACTCTCCGGCTTTTCCATTTTCTCAGTCATTGGCGCATCTGCTCATCATTACAGAATCAGCGTGAGACTGTATCACGAATACGCTTTTTGAGGGACACCGTCAGATCAAACATTAGGTCAGCAACCACCCCTGCTGACATCGTTTACCAAGTGCCGACCAGAACCGCTCAGCGCCAGCGTGCAGACGAACATCATTTCGGTAAAGCTTGATTTCAATAGAGCCCCAATACTTCTCCCGCTGATCCAGACCGGCAAAGTCCACCAGCTGGCCACTGGCCAGCTCATCAACAATGGCATAACCCGGCAGCCAGGCAATGCCCCCACCTTTGAGAGCCATCACTTTGAGCAGGTTGGTCAGGGACGATTCCATCACCGGCTGGAAACGGGGCAGGTTGTCGATCTTTCTCAGCAGGCCGTTCACCTGACGCCCCATAAAGGCCCCGGGACTGTAACCCAGCAGCGGAATCGACCCGAGCTGACCACTCAGGCGAAAGAGTGGTTGTACGCCGTCGTCCATCTGGCGCAACAGATTGCGCGCCGTGGTATGAAACAGCCGACCTTCGGGGGTCAGTGCCAGGGGTGTTGTGGTGCGGTCGATGAGTTCCACCCCCAGGGCGTGCTCAAGGCTGCGAATGCGACGGCTGAAAGCGGGCTGAGTGACATTACGATGCTGCGCCGCACGGGAAAAATTCCGCAGCTCGGCCAAAGCCAGAAAATCTTCCAGCCATTTAGTTTCCAGATTCATCCTGTTTCAACTTGCTGAATGGTCGGCGGCAAGTCTGACACAAAACAGTGAGCAAGAAATACAGACAGAAGACAGCGACTTAGGGCCTGTTGACGTTTCGTTGCGTGCTCAGCGTATCAGGGCGCTCCTATGACGAGGCGCGGCATTGCAGGAAGGCTGGTTGCCTTTCAAAATGCCGCAACGAAGTCATAGGGGTGCCCTGATACGCCCGAAGGGTGGCTCAGAAAGGCGCCATCTGCTTTGTCAGACTTGCTTGACGTAGAATAACTACGCGCTGCACAAGTCTTTCGCGCATCTGACGCCTTTCTGAGCCACTGAGCACGCAACGAAACGTCAACAGGCCCTAATAAACGCTGCCTTTTTGCTCTGCGGGTTACGCCGCCTGTTTTTCGCCCAGGTAATGATTGTCGTGACCGGAGTAATACCAATCGACACAGGCTCTGGCTAACAGCTCGGTGGCGTCAATGCACCGCTCAGGTTGCTGTTGTGCGATGTTGGCCAGCCCAATGGGAATTTCTGTGCAACCGAGGATAACGGCTTCGGCACCACCAGCAAGCAGGCCATCAAACACCATTTGCATACCCCGTGAGCCTTGTTCCGGGCGACCGGCTTTAATGTCGTAAATCGCAGTCATTAGCTGTTGCTGGGCGAGATCGTCCGGCACTTGGTACTCTCCACCCAAAGCACCGATACGCTGTTTATAAATCTCCGCTGCCACGGTGGCGTTGGTTGCCATCAGGCCCACATTGGTGATGCCGCGCCGGACAAGCTCCTGACACACAACATCGATAATGCTGATCATTTTTACCGTGCTGTGCGCTTGCAGGGCACCAAACCAGTAATGCGCAGTATTGCAGGGAATCACGATGCACGTTGCACCAGCGTTTTCCAGCCGCTTTAAGCCCTGCAACAAGGATGGCAGAGGGTCTTTGCCGCCCTGCAAAATGCAGGCACTGCGATCAGGTATTTGCGGTACGTTATGTACCAGCATCGGCAAATGCTCCTGATCGCTGTTCGCCAGACTCAGGGCAATCACTTTCTGCATAAAATCCACGGTAGCCAGCGGCCCCATTCCCCCAAGGATACCCAGCATTGCTATGCTCCCAACCATAACGGGTTATTGAGCACAGTGTTTGCCAAACCACCATGGGTTGTGAAATGCTGAAAATGGCCGGTTTATGCCGAAAAAGCATTGTGATACAAAATCGGGCCATAGTTATATTAGTGAACAGGTTGACAGGTTATGCGCTATTTTCTGGCCATTATTTTACCGCCGCTGGCTGTACTACTCTGCGGTAAGCCATTTCAAGTGATCTTGAATATTATCCTTACCTTATGTGCCTGGTTGCCGGGTGTTATCCATGCGTTGTTTGTGGTGAATAGCCATTTGGCCGACAAACGCAACAAAGAACTGATCGACGCCATTGAGAAGAATCACCGATGAAAATTGCAACACTGAAGACAGCCATCCTGTTCGTAGCGACGCTCCTGCTGGCCGGTTGCCAGAGCACTTATTACAGCGCCATGGAAAAAGTAGGCATCCATAAGCGCGATATTATGGTGGATCGCATTGAAGATACCCAAACTGCACAGGAGCAGGCACAGGTGCAATTCCAAAGTGCACTGGAGCAATTCCAGAGTGTTATCAACTTTGAGGGTGGCGACCTGGAAGCCGCCTACAATGACCTGAACTCAGAATACCAGGACAGCCTGGCCGCTGCAGAGCGAGTAAGAGACCGCATTGCCAGTGTCCAGAATGTGTCTGATGTGCTGTTTGACGAATGGGAAGACGAACTCAATCTCTACAAGAGCGATAGTCTGCGCAGAGCCAGTGCCCAGAAGCTGAAAGACACCCGACGTCAGTATCAGCGTATGATGGTCAGTCTGGAAAAATCTGAACAACGGATGCAGCCGGTGCTGGATGCCTTTCAGGATCAGGTGCTTTATCTAAAGCATAACCTGAATGCCCGGGCCATCAGTGCATTGAAAGGGGAGTTCAACACCATCAAGGCGGATATTGATCGCCTGATCAGTGATATGCAGGTTTCCATTGACCAGTCACGGCAGTTTATTCAAGCGCTCAAGCAGCCCTGATTTTCGGCTCTTTATCTTCAACGAAAAACAGGATATTTCTTGCGAAATATCCTGTTTTTTCAAACGGCAACTCTAACTACCCAGTCTTAGTTTTTCTCTTTATCAACCAGCTTGTTCGCGGTGATCCAGGGCATCATTTCCCGCAGTTGGGCACCCACTTTCTCAATCGGGTGGGCCGCATTATTGCGACGATAGGCAGTCATTGATGGATAATTCAGAGCACCTTCAGAGATAAACTTCTTGGCATACTCACCGTTCTGAATATCTTTCAGCGCTTCACGCATTGCCTTGCGGGACTCGTCGTTGATCACCCGTGGGCCGGTCACATACTCACCGTACTCCGCATTGTTGGAGATGGAGTAGTTCATATTGGCGATACCGCCTTCGTACATCAGGTCAACAATCAGCTTGAGTTCGTGGAGACACTCAAAGTAAGCCATTTCCGGTGCGTAGCCCGCTTCCGTCAGGGTTTCAAAACCGGCCTTGACCAGCTCAACAGCACCACCACAAAGCACGGCCTGTTCACCAAAAAGGTCGGTTTCCGTTTCATCTTTAAACGTCGTTTCGATGATACCGGTACGACCACCGCCGACACCTGACGCGTAGGAGAGCGCAACGTCTTTGGCCTGGCCGGAAGCGTCCTGGAAAATAGCAATCAGGTCTGGGATGCCGCCGCCTTTAACGAACTCTGAGCGCACAGTATGGCCCGGTGCCTTGGGGGCAATCATGATGACATCAAGATCAGCACGAGGTACTACCTGGTTGTAGTGGATGGCGAAACCATGGGCAAAAGCCAGGGTCGCTCCCTGCTTCAGGTTCGGTTCAATCACCTCCCGGTAAAGCTGGGACTGGAACTCGTCCGGTGTCAGAATCATAACCACATCAGCCTGAGCGACAGCCTGAGGTACTTCTGCCACCAGGAGACCCGCTGCTTCCGCCTTGGCCCAGGAAGAAGAGCCCTTACGCAGGCCAACCGTTACTTCAACACCAGAGTCTTTCAGGTTATTAGCGTGGGCATGACCCTGGGAGCCATAGCCAATGATAGAGACTTTTTTGCCACGGATAATGGAGAGGTCACAGTCTTTATCGTAATAAACTTTCATCGAATAACTCCTGAAAGAAAACACCAGTCCGGTGGATTTAGGCTTGTTATTTACACAGCGGCTTCCCACAGTCACCGCTCTCCCAACGTGGGGTACACCATAACCGATAGGTGATTCTGCGTATAGTTGCATTTAGTGATATATTTGCAACTTAAAATTGCAAAATATGAAATAACCCTGATTTCCCTATGGCTATAGACCTTCGCCCTCTGAAACAGTTCCTCGCACTGGCAGAATCCCTGCATTTCAACAGGGCCAGCCTTATTTGCCATGTCAGCCCGTCAACCCTGAGTCGCAACATCAAGCAGCTGGAAGATCAGCTGGGGGTGACACTGTTTGAAAGGAACAATCGAAGTGTCTCGCTCACACCAAAAGGCAAACGATTTCAGGCTTATGCCCGTGAAGCGCTCTCGCAATGGGACATAATTCATCATGAACTGGTGGCTGGTGCCGGGGAACTTCACGGTTCATTGAGCGTGTATTGCTCAGTCACCGCCAGTTATAGCTTTCTCTATGAGATTCTCAGCCAGTTTCGACCAAGATACCCGGGCATTGAAATCAAACTGCACACCGGTGATCCTGAGCCAGCGATTCAACGGGTATTAACCGAACAGGAAGACCTGGCCATTGCCGCCAGGCCTGACAACCTTCCTGCCGGACTGGCATTTCAGCAAATAGCCGTTTCACCGCTACGGTTTATTGCCCCTGTTGAATCCCGGCTGGCAGAAACCCTTAACGCCAAATCCCTGCTGGTTGATGACTTTGAAGGCATTCCCATGATTTTGCAGGAACAGGGAATAGCAAGGCAAAGACTGGATGCCTGGTTTCAGGCTAATGGCAGACACCCACAAATCTATGCCCAGGTGGCTGGCAATGAGGCCATTGTCAGTATGGTCAGCCTTGGTTTTGGTGTTGGTGTGGTTCCTGAGATTGTCTTGAATAACAGCCCGCTGGCTGGAAAGGTTCAGGTATTAACAGTCAGTCCGGAACTTAGGCCTTATCAAGTGGGGCTGTGTGTACTGGAAAAAAAGTTAAAGAATCCACTGATTGCCGCATTCTGGCAGCAGCTATCCGAGTAAACGGGCTTGCACGTCACTGAATGAGTTGTTTTTTATAAAGGTAGAACGGCTGTATTTGGAAAATCCAAAAACAGGGGATGTTGCTGTGCAAGGGTGACTGGATTCTGGTTGTAGACGGAAGAGTTCTTCCATGCAGACCGTCTACGTTTGATGAACATTACGAACAGGCTGAGTCTTTGCGTAAGGCGCACTGATTCCCTTGATGCTGTTCGTTAGGTGACGTGTTACTTGCTGGCAAGGTGGTTAACGATTTGAATGAGCAACTCTTCGGTTTTGTCGAAACGGCGATCAATCGCATCCAAACGGTGATCAACCGCGTCGAAACGGCGATCAACCGCATCCAAACGGCGATCAACCTCTTTGAACTTCTCACGTTGTTCATTGAGGATCAGGGATACAACTCCATGAGTTGCTTCAAGGATTTTGTTGTTTTCCTGGAACGCATAGTCGAGAGCGTTTACCTTGGCTTCCAGTGACATAGGTACTGCCTGTTTTTATTGAATGAGCCATGAACATAGCAGACTTTGAGGGATGGCACAGAGACACCTGACAATGTACTTATACGAACTCGTTTCGCATCAGCAACATATCCATTTGTGAAGCCATATTTGATTGCTACTTCTATCCTTAATGATGCCGTTCCGATGCACCAGAGCCGGGTGAGGGATCCTCCAGTTTAATCGTTATATGCAGGGAGTCATTTTGCACAATTTCAGGATTGCTCAGATCATTCAGCGCCAGGAATTTAGAAAAACCCCATCCGCTATTTACCCGCTTTTGCGGTTTTTGGAAGCCTGGCTTCTCCTCAGAGGCAAACATTCCCCCTGCACGTTTGGCAGGGTCATTTTGATCAATCAGAGACACCGAGATCATCTTATTCATTGGCCAGCGAATCTGCTCATCGTATTGACCTTTCCACACAGCAATATAGACCCCGAGATAACCTCTTGCACTGGCTTGTTCATAAGAAGAAAGTTGTCCGGACACACAGTAGCGGTCTGTTGTATAGACTGCAGGACAATAATGACTCTGATCTTTCCTTGTTGCGGCATCTGCCAGCCATGACTGGACCCCATCTATTCGCCATAAAAAAACGTCAACACATCTACCTGTATTATCAGACGACTCCATGGGAGACAAACTTCCAGCCGTTACGTAAGATCGCTGCAGGTTAGTCAGGTATCTTTGCTCGGCGGCTAAACTCTCGACAGCTGATTGCCGGGCACTTCGGAAAACAAAACTATTGAACTGTCGCTCCATGTTACCAGTGCGTTCCTCCAATCGATCAAGCCGCGTTCGCAATCTGTCGATGTTCCGATTCGCATTGCCTAAGCAGAGAACGGCTCTCGTCAATAATGGCAGCAGGTTCTCTGCATCTCGTTTCAATACCTGAAGCGTTCCTTGATCCAGTGCTTCATATTTCTGAGTCAGAGATTGTATCCTCGCACTTTGTTTTTTCTCTGAATTCATGAGTTGTGCTTGCAGCTCTTTTAGCTGCTTACCCTGCATCATTAATTTGGTGCTGTCGGGAATTCCATCACATTCATCCAGGTGAGATTTGACCTCCCGGTAAGGGCCTTTCCAGGTGCAGGCCGATTCATGGCAAGGTTCAAATGTGGTAGCAGAAGGGCATGGTATCTCTGTGTGCCCGAAACTGCGGGTTTCGGCAATGTCATCCACGACATCGGAGCCGTCAAGTGGACATTTGGGCATTTGAGTCAGGGTTCCAGGGCTGGAGGTCAACTGACAATCCCGGCACAAAAGATGCCCTTCTCCCAGACACTGCGCTATTGATGTTATCAAATGGTTTTCACCGCTGCATTGTATTTTTTTCGAAGGAAGACCCATTGAAAAACAAACGTTTCGATGAGAAAAAGTGGCCGTTTGGGATTTTTTCGGAACATCGGCAGGATCACTGGTATTAGCAGTGGCAATTGAAGCCTGGGCTGAAATCGGTGTCATTATGATTTCCTCTTTAACTGCCCTGGAATGTTTGACGACTGTTTTCAATATCACCCGATGACTTACAGCATGGGCAGTCTAGATCTTATCTGAGGTAGATCAAGTGTCTATTCAACATCCTGGCATAGCCCGATGATTGAGCTCACATATCTATTTTCAATCCTTGCAGTGGAATAATTCTTAACCTCCTATAGTATAAATTCTCGTGGTACCTATTGGGACATTCAGTTATGCAGTTATAACTATTTCAAGACTTCAAGATCTTCTTAATGCTATTCCGTTAAATAATTATCAACACAAAAGTAGTGAAATACTCGTATTAACGCTTTTTCAGCCAGTAACGGAAATTGCGTTGGAGATACATTTATGATTAGTAATAATTCTACATTTCAACCTCAATTCACCAATGAACGGCTAAAACAAGAAGAAATAATTTAACGAGAAAAAGGTACCCGGAATATTGCTGATGGCCATGCCAGCCTGGAAACCCACAATATAAAAAAATCTTTCAGAATGATATTTGTGTAAGTAGCTAACCAGGTAAATAAACCTGAAAACACCCTGGAAAAATGATTATCCTTTTCTACAGAGAAACTGAACTAATAGCTTATAGACCAATCTAACCACTCAGGCAGTTTTAAATCTGATTAATTAATTTGTCAATCATCTGTAACGTATTGAGGCTTTAGTATTTTAGTAATGAATAATGTCTATCACTGTAACCCGATACCAACTACTGCTGCCCCGTTGGTCTCTCAACCAGAAGATGTGGAAACTGAAAAATGCGCTATCTGCCTTGAAAACCCGGGTAACAGTGGTATTGTTGCGACGTTTCCCTGTACCCATATCTATCACAGTTGGTGCATTGATCAGTGGCTTACAGACTCAAAACATGCCGATTTCGGCTGTCCACTCTGTAAACGGAAAATTGCCCATTGTTTGTACTCTGAGAAGACGCCACTCCACGTGGCAGCTGCCAGAGGCCGGTCTGATTTTGTCGAGGGCTTGCTTGAACAGGGTGCAAACGCCACTGCCATCACCAAAGGCGGGATAACTGCCCTGCACTGCGCGGCTAGCAAAGGTGATGTAGCGACGATCAAGTGTCTTGTTAACCACGGTGCCGACATCAATGCCCTCACTCCCCCCAGGCACGGTGATACTCCCCTCCACCTTGCGATGTTAAATAGTCATGAAGCGGCCATAATTGCCCTTATTGACAGTGGCGCTGGCATTAATCACCTCGTCCCGGATGAAAGATGCCCACTTCACTTTGCAGCTGCAAAAGGTTTCCTTAATGTCATTAAGATTTTGCTTGACAAAGGCGCTGATATCACTGCCGGTAGCAGGACCCCCCTCCATTTTGCGGTAGAACATGGGCAACATGATTCCATTCGGCTATTGCTTGACAGGGGCGCTAATATTGATGCCCAAGCCTCATGGTTGCCAAAAGTGTTTAGGGTTGAAACGACAATACACCATTTTTTTAACATAGGAAGAATGAGGGAGAGAACCGATAAATCCACAGTAAGATACGGTGAAAGGGAATTCCACCGGAAACAGTACAAAAAAACACCACTTCACATTGCTATTGAGACCGGTCAGGTTGAGACCGTTGATCTTCTGCTGACCGCTGGCGCAGCCACCAATGTACTTATTGGCCGTGGCGAGACGCTATGGAGCTGGATAAACAGAGTAAACAAACTGACTACACCCATCATCAGGTCGTTAGCCAGTGCCCTGTGCCGCTCTGAGGCACCTTGTGACGATATGCGTGCCGGGTTGCTCAGTGAACTGATTAAAATCAATGACTGGAATTTATTCGACCAATTGCTAGCCAGAACTCCGGGGGCTGACATTAACACGCTTCATTATCCAGGCTCTTGTAAATCAGCCTTTCACGAGGTGATTATGGAGGGACAAAAAGACAAAATCCAGGCCATGATAACCCGGAGTGCTGACGTTAATACCCTTTACCATTCTGGATGGACGCCCCTGCACTGTGCAGTCTTCAGTCACCACGCACATGACGCCATTGAGGTACTGATTGCCTGTAAAGTTGACGTCAATGCCAAAAACAGCCGGGGACAAACACCTCTGCATCTTGCGGCTAAATCTGGTAAGTCAAAGGTTATTGATCAACTGATTGGCCATGGTGCTTTCGTCAATGCTACCACCAGCAGAGTGGATGTCACACCAGATGCGCTGGCAAAGGATGTTGGCATGATGACCCCCCTCCATTATGCGGCCATTGAAGGTCATTCAAATGCAGTTCAGCGCCTGATTGACCAAGGTGCCTCCACCAAAGACAGAGCCCAGAACGGAAAGACCGCCCTTGAACTTTCAGAAACTGTTCTAACGATAGCTCGAGAGAGCTTAGCGGTAGGCCGCACCCTTCATGCTATGTTCCCCTTTGGCAATCCGGGACCAGTCTTGAATAACAAAATAGCAGAAATCAAAACCTACTCAGGCATCGTCAATCTTCTGAAGGTTCAGACATCAGTAAATCTATCTGAGGACCTTTGATGTTGTTATTCAATCGGGGGCAAAATAATACCAATTCCACCTTCTAAATATGATAACGAGCAAGTCATTTTGGACCGCTGGGCAAGGCGGAATGACGAGTAATAGCAGGGCTATTGCGAGGAATTCCAACGAAGATCCAGCGGTTCAAAATGGCTGCGCAGTTCATATTTAGAAGGTGGAGTTGGTATAAGCAGCAGCAAGAGGAATAAAAGGCATGGCATCCTGACAACAACATGATGCTGGAAGTATTAGAAAGCAATCTTCCAAATAACTGAAATCCGGCTAAGCCAAAACTCCCCCATCAAGGGGCTTTGAATAATTTACCCCGAAGTCGGACTCCGGGGTAAAAGATTAACAGTCAGCGCTTAAAGAGATAACACTTTTTCCCCACGGGAAATACCGGTCACCCCACTTCGCACAACTTCCAGCACCTGTGCCTGACCAATGGCTTCAATAAAGGCATCCAGCTTTTCACCGGTTCCGGTCAGCTGGATGGTGTAGACAGAGCTGGTCACATCGACGATCTGACCACGGAAAATATCCGCTGTCCGTTTTACCTCAGCACGCAGTGGCCCACCGGCACGCACCTTGATCAGCATCATCTCCCGCTCAATATGAGCACCTTCGGTCAGGTCCACCAGTTTTACCACATCCACCAGCTTGTTCAGCTGTTTGGTAATCTGCTCAACGACCTGGGGATTGCCCTCCGTGGTCAGCGTCAGGCGGGACAGTGTCTTGTCCTCCGTTGGTGCAACATTCAATGTTTCAATGTTGTAATTACGCTGGGAGAAAAGCCCGACAATACGCGACAGTGCACCGGGTTCGTTCTCAACCAGGACAGAGATAATCCGTTTCATCAGGTCCTCTCCGTTTTGCTGAGCCACATATCGGCCATATTGCCGTCCTTGATCTGCATGGGGTAAACATGCTCACTGGTATCCACCTGGATATCCATAAAGACCAGTCGGTCTTTCAGCGAGAACGCTTCCTCCATGGCCGACGTCAGCCTGGCCGGATCGGTAATTCTCATGCCCACATGCCCGTAGGACTCCGCCAGTTTGACAAAGTCTGGCAGTGAATCCATGTAAGAATGGGAATAACGACTGTCATACTGCATATCTTGCCACTGTCGTACCATGCCCAGTGCCTGATTGTTCAGGTTGATGATTTTCACATTCAAATCATATTGCAGACAGGTAGAGAGCTCCTGAATATTCATCTGAATACTGCCCTCACCGGTGACACAGGCCACATGGCTGTCCGGGAATGACAGTTTTATTCCCATCGCGGCAGGCAGACCAAAGCCCATGGTTCCCAGGCCTCCGGAGTTAATCCAGCGGTTGGGCTTATCAAATGGATAATACTGGGCAGCAAACATCTGGTGCTGACCAACATCGGACGTGATGTAGGTGTCTTCACCCCGGGTTACTTCATACAGTGTTTCTATAACCTGCTGAGGCTTGAGAATAGTGCCGTCACCCTTGTCGTAAGGGAACAGGCCACCACGACCTTCACGCCATTCATTGATCTGACGCCACCAGCTATCGAGCGCTTCCTGACCAATACGGGTATCGGTCTCTTTTATCTGACGGATCATGGTGTCCAGTACCGCATCCACTGGCCCGACAATCGGCACATCCGCCGGTATATTCTTGGAGATACTGGCCGGATCAATATCAATATGAATGATCCTGGCATCCGGGCAGAACTTTGATGTGTTATTGGTCACCCGGTCATCAAAACGGACGCCCACTGCCAGAATCAGGTCCGCATTGTGCATCGCCTGGTTCGCGCAGTAACTGCCATGCATACCGAGCATACCGACAAACTGATGGTCCGAACCAGGGTAGGCACCCAGGCCCATCAGAGTATTCGTCACCGGTACATTCAATGTTTTCGCCAGCGCTGTGAGTTGTTCAGACGCCTTGCCCAAAATAACACCGCCACCGGCATAGATAATGGTTTTTTTAGCCTCTGCCAGCAGTTCAACCGCTTTGCGAATCTGGCCATTGTGACCTTTAACCGGTGGGTTATAGGAACGCAGCCGTACCTTTTGCGGGTAACTGTATTGGTACTTTTTGCCCGGGTCAGTAATATCCTTGGGGATATCAACCACAACAGGCCCCGGGCGACCGGTCTGTGCCAGATGGAAGGCTTTCTTGATGACCTCTGGAATATCTTCAGCCCGCTTGACCAGGAAGCTGTGTTTTACGATGGGTCTGGAAATACCCACCATATCCACTTCCTGAAACATATCACTGCCAATAAAGGCAGACGGCACCTGACCGGAAAGCACCACCATGGGGATCGAGTCCATGTAGGCAGTGGCAATACCGGTAATGGTATTCGTTGCCCCCGGACCAGAGGTTACCAGGGCCACACCCGGCTTGCCGGTTGCTCTTGCGTAACCGTCTGCCATATGGGTGGCAGCCTGTTCATGACGTACCAGGATATGGGTAATCGCCTTCTGCCGGAAAATAGCGTCATAGACGTGCAGCAGAGCCCCCCCCGGGTACCCGTATATATACTCGACTCCCTCATCTGCCAGTGATCGGACCACCATGTCCGCGCCGGATAATAGCTCCACTTGCTAACCCTCGGCTTTATTTGGAATGAATTTTTATATCGCCCCGAATTGCTGGCGCTATTAACATCTTCTGCCGCTGAATATCCCGACTCAATGCCAACAGTCCCTGAAACAGAGCGTGTTAGAAATTGGCGAACACGAAAAGGCATCTCTTAACGATCAGCCTTCACCAACAAGTGCAGCTCCGGGCTGCATGAGACTCACAATTCTGGCTTGCAGAAATGCTACATTCCTGTGCGGGTAGGAGCAGTGCACCAACAAATGATCTCAGCACAAGATCGAGAAGTCGGTACACTAAGGAACACTCTTATCTGAGCCGCAGATTAAGCGGCATCAAATTGTCGCATAATTCCCAACGCAGCTTCTTGGGCGGCTTCAGGAGGTGCCATTTTTGACTTTCAGCAGCCATCCGTCAATACAAATACGGATTTTGCCTCGATGAACACGAATTTTTTTGTCACAGAAAGACGATAAATGACTAATGCAATAATGGAGAGTACGAGGTTATCGACGATTCCCGTCGTCGGGAGGAGCTCCTGTATCCATAGTCGTGCAGGTTTTTACCTTGTTTCTGAGTCACCAGGGTTTGACCGGTAAGGCTTTAGAAAATCGCTTAATATTGATAATTTTTCATCGTTGTCACTGCTGCTGCATTCTACGATTTCAGATAGCCTGCTGAGGGTATCGCAGTGATGCCTGGCAATCCTGTCAGATATATATTTCTGAACATTGACACTTAAGTCAGCTGGCTCAAAAGGTGACCCGTGTTGTTTGGATATCAGAACATACCTGTCATCCACCAGAGTCTGTGGAACGGTGGCACCGAAGAAACCCGAAGGATGCCAGCGGTTGCCATCCGAATACTCGAATATCATGTCATCAACATCGCGATCAAGGTCAGAACTGGACATCAAGTGGTTAAGTATCCACTCATTCACTTTTGGATTTGCAACAAAATAGATCTGCCTCTGGAGCTCGCAATCGTCGTCGCGCTTGTGACAAGTATCTGAGGAATCAACCATACTGCACATCTTCACAGCACTGGACAACTCTTCTTCAGAAAACCCATCCTGACGCATAAGGTTTTGTGCATATTCAGTGAATTGAACGCTTTTTACCCCATCAGCAGCGCTTCTGCTGGCATGGTAAACAATACACTTTGCATCGTCTGATAACTGCCGTTTAACTTGCTGGCTTATGTCATCGCTCAGTTTTATGTGTGCAGGTAATGAAGCCTCCCTGGGCCATAAAGTACTGGTTGTCGGAACCGTATCTCTGATGTGATTTTGCTCACGTAATTGAGACTGCACTGCTGCAACTGGCACTTGATAGACAGCTCTTGGTCCAACGGTAGCCGGGGAAACAGGGTGAGAATTACCGTCATTAGCAGGGAAACTGACGTCCGGTGTAAAAGGCCCAGTCAGATCAGCGAGATTCATAGACGTTAAACTCTCGGGGTTGCACGGGAATTACTGACTCAGACAGCCATTTTTGATGAACGTTCCTGCCCCGGGGAAAGAGAACTGCCGATACCTGTAGTGTAAAGGTGCATCACAACGATTTGTCCATGTACGTCACAGGCTGGCCAATCAAAACAGGCCAATATATCTGCTCACCCACTGCCAAATCCTGCCGATTTTAAACAGTTAATGTGTTGGCTCACGAACATTGGTCATGGAAAAGGCTACAGGGAAATGATGGCTCATCTTCAACGGTCAGGATTGATTCGCCGTAAAACCAGGTACCTCAAAGCAATCATGGCTGGCTGGAGAGCAGCAAGAGCAGGTTGGCAGGCAGCCCGGGAAAAGTACTCGCAGCATTATCCTGAGCATGGCAGATCGACCACCGCTCGCAAGGCATCAGGAGGGACATTTTCCCGGTATCTGAAACGTCGTGATGGCCAGTCACTTATCAGGCCTCTGAACTCAACGACGATGCCACATGAGCAATTCGAAAAGTATGAGAGGGAGCTACTGGCTGCCCTCAATGTAGAAGAGCAGCCTGAAACCCGAAATATTGCCATTTCCGGAGCCATTGGTGTCGGCAAAAGCGCGTTTATTCATGCATTCACCGAGCGTAATCCACAATTCAAGTACACCCGGATTTTTTTGCCACCGCTATCCGAAATCAATCCCCCCATTACTGGGGATAGCAATGAAAATGAGAAAGAATTATTAGAGCAACTTCTGTGCAGCATCACAGGCAAATTACCCGATGACATTAAGGCGCTGCAGCATAAACCCAAAGGCTGGAAAAAAGTCATTGGCGCGCTTCTGGCCTTATCGACCAGCTATTCCATTGCAACACTGGGCTATCTCAGCGGTAGTCTGGGCATTGATCAAAGTACAACGGTCAAAGCACTCCATCTGTATTTACCTGACCCGATGCTGGCCTTTGCCAAAAAGTATGCCCCATTATTAGCTGAACTCTCCTTGTTCCTGGTGGCAACACTGGTCGTACTGTATCTATTTACGGGGTTACTGAAAACAGGCCAGAGAAAGAGGCGAACCCGGCTGGAGAACCGTGCAGACCGATCAGATGTCAGTCATTATCTCCATCAAATCAATCATGCCTTTAACCACGGCAGGTATGATGTGGTCATTGTTGAGAACCTGACAAGCCCTTCCCAGCAGACAGCATTGGAAACACTGTATTGTGTCAATGGCTACCTGAATGGCTCAGGCCATATTAAACAACCCGTCTATTTTATCTATCTCCTGGCGGACGAAATACTGACGGCTAGCGAACGTACCCGGTTTTTTGACCTGGTGGTTCCCATTATTCCCGCTCCCAATGCTGAACATACCGGCCCGGAACTGTATAAGCGGCTGAAAACCATCAATAGCCGTGGGATGGATAAAGCATTAATTTACAATGTTGCAAGCGCCATTGGCGACATGAAACTGATGACCAATATCGTTAATGAGTTTCATATTTACCTGGATCAGTTATCCACGGATTTTAAAGCGCCGAATAACAACAAGCTGTTTGCCATGGTCGTTATTAAGAATCTTTATCCCAAAGAGCATGCAGAATTAACCGATGGTATGGGGCTCTTTTGGACGGTGTTCCATGACAATAAACTACCTGGTAAAACGGTGGCCGAAACGCTACGGCAAGGCTTTATGGCGGATTCAGTGTTAAGAGCGCTGACTGAAGAACGCTTTGGCCCTTTACTTTACTTACTTATGAATGGGTATTTTGCTGAAGATTACCGGGACTATCTGTTTTATTTCTATCCAGATACTCCTTTCAATGGATATCCCATAGCTTCATGGCAACCGGCCACGCCCCTCCCACAATCCCTTGAGCATCAGGCGAGTAATTTCAGCCAGAAAAGCACTAACCAGAACAGCGGAGAGTATCTCAACGGCTACCTGCCCAATGACTTTCAAGTGGCCACACAGTGGCAAGTAAGCGAAGCTCTGGAAGTCTGGCAACATCGGGAGCTTGAGGCGAAAGAATACAGTTTACCAGACAGCAACGAAATCCACGATGCAACGTTGAACCAGCTACTCTCTGCATTCACTGACTTTTACCTTGAGCAACTGAACCTCACACATTTATCCCCAAGCCGGATTGAGATCATTATTCAGCACCCCAAGTGTCGGTTCTCATTGAAAAGCCTTGAGTGGCTGGCAAAAAGTGACAACCAGTTTAAGACAGACACCACCTATTACTACCTGCTACGTTTCTGGAACGAATATAAAGCCAATGCCGTGAGTACCGCTCAATTAACGGTTAATACCATTGTAAAATTATTATCCGGCAGCGAAATCAATATTGATGATAAGTTATGGCTCTGCAACCTGTTAAACCATGAAAATGAAATTGATAGCCGTATATTGGCTGCAATGCTTGCACCCATCACCTCACAGCCTGCCGAAAGCTTTACCATGAAAATCAGATTTGGCCGACTTGAAATGCTTATGGCAACCGCCAGAACACTACCGGAAAAGATTCGTTTACTGTCACAGCAGGTAAAATACCTATCCAGACAAGAGGTGTTAACACTGCTTTCACAGTTGGATATTGATGGTACCGGTCAACTTATGAAAGAAAATAACCACTTCTCACTATCCGGTACACAGGAGAATATTGAATTAATAAACGCGTTTAAGTGAGATTATCCTGTAGAGGCAGTTTTGGATAAAAAGATAAAAAATCTCGGGCATATATAAGATAGGGTATAAATAACCTGAAATTTAGATGAATTACCTTATCTTCCTGAATTTACATCAACAAGGAGAAACTACCGGTGAAAATATTGGTCTAAATAATGCTTTAATGACCTTTTAGAGGTAGCTATGGATTCTTCTGTTACTGGTTCAGTCCCCATCTTATATACACAACAAAGTCAATCAGTTGGTATTTCTTCTGCCGCAAGCTCAGAGCCAGAAGTTTCAAGATCACGGGAAACATTACTACCACCTCCTGATGCATTTAATTCAGAGCAGGTGCCAGATGACAAAAAAGCAGCTGACCGCACGATTCATCCACAACCGGAAGGGGAAGCCAGACCTCAACTGGCCGGTGCTGATAGTATGTCCTCCGTATTAGATTCATTTTCTAATATTGCAACAACATTACCAGCGGCAATATCAGCTCATGACCCGAATATCAGTGATTCTCAGCCAGAGGACAAACCACAAGCCCTGCAAACCTCACAGGCAGAACCTTCAACGGAAGCGTCAGAAATGGTTCCACAAGAGCATCAACCAGTCAGAGGCCGTACAGCTGCTATAGCCGACTTTTTTCGCAGCTGTTGTGGTATTCGGGATCGACATGCCAGTCATCCGCCACCAAGATCCGGCACCTGAATAACCAGCACTTGCCTGCAGATTCCATAAGCCATTGACCTGCGACAGGCAGGTCAACTCATTAATCGATCAAACTGCTCAATAATCAGCAGCAGCTTTTCACTTTCCAGCCGTTCAAGGGGCAACGCCTCCTCTGCATAGGACTTGATATTTGAACCCTTTGGCAGAGTGCCGCCCCCATCCATGATAGCCCTGACGCGGGGAACAAATATCCACTGCAACCACTGGCTGAATGCCATGGTATCCATACAAAAAGGTGTGGTGCTGTTCATGGCTTCAACCGACGGAGGCATGGGAAGCCAGACATCCTGCCTGCGCAGCTCTGACTCCATAGCGTCCAGCAAAACAATAACTTCTTCAGACATATCAGCTATTCAACGCACTTAACAAATGAGTGATTTTTCGTTCCAGCATAAAGCCCGGTCCCAGACTTAATGCCCTCTCAGCCAGTTGCCGGGACTGGGCAACATGCCCCTGATCCTGACGCAGCAGGGCCAGCTGGTAATAAACGTCCGGAGCCGTTGGGCCAATGCGCATCGCCCGTCCAAGTGCACTCTCGGCCTCATCAAACCTGCCAGCTTCCCGGGCATTCCAGGCCTGGTGCAATAATGTGCCCAGTGCATCCTGACGCTGTTCATAGGGTGATGATGCCACTCCAGGCTGTTCTTTCTGTATCAATACTGGCGTAGAGCAACCCGTCAGAACTGCGGCCAACAACAGCGCAACGAAAAGCCAGGGTGGAAAAGATACCACTTTGCCACACCACTCACAGATGGTGTCATACTTCATTCAAACCACCCTTTGATTTTGTCAAACAGAGAATCCTTCACATCAGCCTTGCAACCGGCATAGGCCTTTGGCTCAGAACCCTTGATATAGGGCAATGGTTTAGCGCCCTGACAATAGCGATGACTGCGACCATTTGCCGATGGATTTACCCAGACGCTGGTCACATTGCTGGCTCCCAGGGATTTTACCGATTGCATCGGCACATTCGACATAAAGTTACCCCAGATTTTCAAAGCACCACTGCTGCCAGTGAGTTTTGTCGGGCTGTTGTCGTCGTGGCCAATCCAGGTCACTGCCACCAGATCACCGGAGTAACCGGCAAACCAGCTATCCCGGAGATCATTGGTGGTGCCTGTTTTACCGCCCAGGGCAATACCCGGCTCAACATACTGATATACGCCGCGTCCCGTACCGTCAGCCATTACCATACCCAAAGCGGTACGCAGCAGTTCCATTGGCCCCGGCTGAAAAGCCCGCTCGACAGAAATACTGTACCGGCTGAGTGGCTTGCCCTGGCTGTCTACCACCGCATCGATCGCCCGCAACGGCATACGAAAGCCACCACTGGCGATGGTTTGGTACATCTTGGCAACCTCAATCGGTGCCATGGATGGAGAGCCAAGCAAGACCGAAGGATAAGGTGGTAACTCCTGCCCGATACCCAGCCTCTTAAGCGTATCCAGGACCGATGACAAACCAACCGCCATCCCGGTATTGGCTGCCGCCTGATTATAGGATTTCGCCAGCGCCAGATAGAGTGGCACCTGACCATGGGATTCACGGCTGTAATTCTGAGGTTCCCAGTAACCGCCACGACCATCACTGATTTTCACTGGTGTATCATGGACAGGCGTCGTTAATGTGTACTGACCGGGCCGTTCAAGCGCGGTTAGATAGATTGCCGGCTTCAACAGGGAGCCAACCGGTCTGCGTGCCTCAAGGGCACGGTTAAATCCGGCATACCCGGGGTTTCGATCGCCCACAACGGCAAGAAGATCCCCGGTCTGGGCAGAGCTAACCACCATGGCACCCTGAAGCTGATTGTCCTTACCCAGAGTCGTTAACGTGCTGGTAACACTGTTCTGGGCCTCCCGCTGAATCACCGGGTCCAGGTTGGTGAAAATTCTCAGCCCCTCAGAGGTCAAGTCCTTCTCATCATAATCCTTGCGCAGCTGCTCTTTCACCATATCGATATAGGCAGGAAAATCGTTGGTACTGACCAGTTCCCGACTGACAACGCCCAATGGCAACTTTTTAGAGCGTTCAACTTCGGCAACAGGCACGATGGATCGCTCAGCCAGGACATCCAGCACAAGGTTTCGTCTCGCCAGAGCGCGTTCAGGGTATCGCCTTGGATCGTACCAGGAGGGCCCTTTGACCATAGCCACCAGCAAGGCCGTGCGGGCCAGATTCAATTCCTTGAGAGGCTGGGCAAAGTAAAACTGGCTGGCCAGGCCAAAACCATGAATGGCCCGACGCCCGTGCTGCCCCAGGTAAACCTCATTTAAATAGGTTTCAAGAATCTCCTCTTTGCCGTAATGCAGCTCAAGCAGCAGTGCCATAATGGCTTCTTTACCTTTACGAACCAGAGTGCGCTCATTGGTCAGAAAGAAGTTTTTCACCAACTGCTGGGTAATGGTACTCCCCCCCTGAACAACCCCTCCGGCTTTCAGGTTGGCCACCATGGCCCGGGCAATGGAGGTGGGTGAGATCCCGACATGGTCGTAATAGTCCCGGTCTTCAATGGCCAGCAGGGCAGGAATCAGATACCGGGGAGTCTGGGCGGTCCGAATCAGCAGGCGGTCCTCATAACTGGCCGGATAAATACCACCAATGGGCTGTGGATCAAGCCTTAACAGTGGCAGGTTTTGACCATCCCGGTCCGCGAGGCGAATCACCTCATTGCCTTGAAAGTCAACCTGCACATAGCGCGGTGGTTCAGCACCATCGGGAAAGTGAAACCCCCGGCTATAAATAACGAACTGACTGCCATTGCGGGCAAACGTACCTGGTCGTGCCACATCACGCACCGCCTGATAGCCCTGACGCCTGAGCTGGGACTGGAGATCACCGGGGGTTATCAGCTTGCCTTTATACAATTCAACAGGACGGGCAAATACCTTGGCCGGTATCGCCCACTTTTTCCCTTCAAACTGTTTAGTGACTACGGCATCCAGATAGACAGCGTAAGCACAAACCAGAACCACCAGCGTCAAGCCCAGCTTGAGCAGGATAGATTTCCACGGTACCGGATTGTCCTGCCTTTGCTTAGAGGATGACCGGGTCTTTTTGGCGGGCCTGCCTTTTTTAGTCGTCGATTTTTTTACCATGATGGCGATTATACGCTGGAGCCTGTTGTTGATCTTGTTCGGAAAACGAAAGTGATCGGGAAATGTCTATATTGTTTCCCTTCAGGAGGTATTTTGGTATCGAAAATGACGATTGATTAGCAAAGGCGGAACCCACGTCGCTTACCGTGAATAAAAAGTTGCTTTATCAGCCATCTGGTTGCCAGTACATGGTTTCAATTTGATGGGTTCCTTCTTCCAATGACTCCCAAGCTCCGTTCGTCCTGAGCGGAGATTGTACACATCACACTCATCGAAATGATGCACTGGAAAGTCCCAACAAGGCGTCAAAACACCATTGCGTCAGTAATAACTGATAACTCTATGGGAGGACTTCAAAAGTCTGGTCTATTCTTAAGGGAAAATGACTTCTGAGTTTTTAATAATCATGCTGTCTCTGGTACGGACGCTAGAGTTGAGTTAGGGATCCAGTACATGGCAACTGATCTGATCGAATTAAAAAACCTTGGCAAAACATCCGTACAATGGTTAAACGCTGTAGGCATCAGAACGCTCGAACAACTCCATGACGTAGGCTCTGTTGCAGCCTACTGCAAGGTTCGTGACCGTGGCTTTAAAGTTTCCAAGGTATTGCTTTACGCACTTGAAGGAGCCCTTATTGGTGCGCACTGGAATGACCTGGACCCGGATTACAAGGCCCGTCTGTTAGAGGCAGTAGAAGACAGTCCTCCACCACCCTGACACCTCCCTCGCAAAAGTTTGACGCTATTCACACCCGGCTGCAGACAGGACACTCCGGATCTGCCTGCAGCCCCACGGTCTGCCATTCCATGGTCATCGCGTCAAAAATCATCAAACGACCGTTCAATGTTTTGCCAAATCCGGCAATCAGTTTGATGGCTTCCAATGCCTGCATTGTGCCTATCATTCCGACCACTGGCCCAAGAATTCCCGATTCAGAACAGCTGAGATTTTCATTGCTCTGCTCATCGTATAGACACCGGTAACAGGGTGCACCTGGCTGACGACGATCATAAACTGTCAGCTGGCCGTTAAGCCTGATGGCGGCACCACTGACCAGGGGAACAGAGGCCCTGACACAGGCAGCATTGATGGCAAACCGACTGGTAAAGTTATCGGTACAATCCAGAACCACAGTCGCTTTTCTCACCTGCTCTGACAGGCCTTCACCTGCCAGACATCCATGGATGGTCTCAATCTGAATACTGTCATTGACTGCCAACAGCCGGGCCTGTGCAGCGGAGACTTTTGCAGCCCCCAGATCATCGGCACAATAAAGGGACTGCCGCTGAAGGTTGCTGGTATCCACCGTATCCGGGTCAACCAGCATAATGTGTCCCACGCCTGCTGCGGCCAGATACTGAGCTGCCGGACAGCCCAGCCCACCCAGGCCAAGAATTAAAACGCTTGATGACAGCAACCGTTCCTGCCCTTCGATATCAACCTGGGGAAGCATAATTTGTCGGCTATAGCGGAGTAACTGCTCATCATTCATGGGTGGTTGCTGTCCTTATAAAAAATAGCTTGAAAGATAGGCTGCCTGTAACCATCAGGAAATCCGGCACTTAAGTGAAGTATAAGGAGAGCATCAATCCGATAACACACCCACTGCTGTCTCTTGGCAGCAGGTGGTTGGTAACAGGTAATGACTTCAGATGCGGGGATCAGCTTGCCCGGAAGCAATCAGGACTCTGACTCAATAAACTCACCATAGGCTTCTGCATCCATCAGATCACCGAGTTCACCATCATCATCAAGTTTCATCTTGAAGAACCAGCCATCATTATAAGGATCACTGTTGACAGTTTCCGGAGCGTCTTCAAGAATGCCATTAACGTCAATCACTTCACCCGTCAATGGCACATAGATCTCTGAGGCAGCTTTTACAGACTCTACAGCGCCGGCCTCATCACCTGCAGCGAGCAAAGCACCCTGCTCAGGCAGTTCAACAAAAACCACGTCCCCCAGGGCTTCCTGGGCATGATCTGTAATACCAATAGTGACGGTACCATCTTCCTCCAACCTGACCCATTCATGGGAACGCAGATACCGTAACTCAGAAGGTATATTGCTCATCTATTTTTCCTCGGTTGACTCTCAGTAAAGCTAACGCTGTTTATTGGCTCATGACTGTCAAAGAGCTCAGGGCTGTCTAAGAGCTCAGGGCTGTCTAAGAGCTCATCGCTGACTGGCACGAGCATTCTAACTAGTTTAGTGGGAAGTTTACATAGCACCATCCCGGTTAACGACCTGAATAGAACATACCTCTGAATTTTTTGAGCTGACTACCCTGTATACAAAACTCAACAGCCTGTGCAACACTGAAAAGTTATAAGACATGGCTAAGAAGCCCGAAGTGTGCCGTGGGCCTGATGTTGCGCCAACATGGCACGGATTAATAGTAAATCAAGTGATAAGGTTCAGAGTCCAATGTCACTATCCAATGCCTGCCGATGTAATGAACAGTTGCTGTCTGATTTGATTCAGGTTATTGAAAGACTTCCTGCAAATACTTGTCAGAAAGCTGTCGCTCCTGACAGTGCTCAAACCATAGGCGCTCATGTACGTCATATCATTGAGTTTTATCAGTGTTTTTTATCCGGTCTGGATAGTAGATACATTAACTACGACAACAGGGACAGAGACCCGGAATGTGAGAGGAATGTCGCTTCTGCAGTAGGCGCTTTGCTGAGTATCAAGAAGCGGCTGGTAAAGTTGACAAAGAATGCATCGGGTGAGATCCATCTCACACTCAATGCCTGCATTGATACCAATGGAACTGTCGTTAAGACGGAAACATCGGTCATTCGTGAGCTGTTATTTTTGCAATGTCACACCACGCACCATTTGGCCATCATCAACTTGCTGCTGCAACTGTCAGGCCACCCCCCCCAAAAAAATTTCGGCGTTGCCACCTCAACACTGATTTATCAAAAACAGCAGGAAACATCCTCTGAAAACTAAACTGCCGTTCTACGATACTTCAGACAACCGCAGCAACACTCAGTTCATTTCTGGCCAATTCTTATCCGCAGCTGTAATAAAGCCAAGAATATCCACCAGCCATTTTTCCTGCACACTGTTGTCGTAATTCAAATACAGTTTGTCAGCAAAGGCGTTGAGGCTCAATGCCATCAGCAGGACCGTAGCTATCCTTAATAATGTATTCATGAAGCATCATCCTCTTCAGTTGTTGATTTTATTTTGTTCAGGGGCTGACCAGGTTTCCCCTATTTCCATGCCTTAATAAATTCTACAGTAAATGACCCAAAAAAAGTGCCAGAAAAGCCAGCTAAGATGGGATAAAACCATCAATACTGACCAGTGCTGCCGAAATAATGGCAGCGTTTTCCAGAAGACAAATCGACAGTAACATCAAACCTGCCAATACCATTAGGTGCTTTGTGACGTCCAATATCTGATCAGCCGTCAACTATCCAAAATACTTTGAAGCCTCTATTTCCATCCACCATACTTTTTCCTTAGGTGGATTCCAAATTCCTATAAGTAACCAAATAGAATTGAATATTGCATTTGGTGAACTATTTACCCCTGAGGCAAGCATCAATGAACTCACTGCTGACAAGGATTGTTTTAGCAGCAACACTGTTGACACCAACATTTATTTCACAGGCTGAAGTAGATAATTACCGACTTTTATTACAACGCACAGATAGAGTCATTGTTCACTTTAAAGAAAAGCCTACCGAAGCCAGAGCATTGGCTTTTATTAAACAGGGTGTAACCCATGGCGGTTATGGGGTTGCGGCCGGAAAAAGGCAGGAAGTGCTGTCAATAGGAGCCACCGTTAATCTTGACGATGCAAAGACGCTGGCAGCCGGATTAGAAGACGATCCCCAGGTAAAGTTTGCTGAGCCAGACCTGGTAATGCAGGCCATGAGAGTCCCCAACGACCCCCTTTATAATCAGCAATGGCACTACTTTGAAACCGGAGCGGGTATTAATCTCCCTGCTGCCTGGGAAATATCCATTGGCAGTACTGACAATGTGATCGGTGTTATTGATACCGGGATTACTGATCACCAGGAGATTAATGGCAGACTGGTAGCAGGTTATGATTTTGTTTCTGATCCCTGGATGGCGAATGATGGTGATGGCTGGGATAGTAACCCCCGGGATCCGGGAGACGCTCTGCAGCCAGGAGCCTGCGGCTCCTCATTCGGTGACCCGGTTCCGGCTAATGCCCGAAAGAGCAGCTGGCACGGTACTCATGTTACGGGCACGATTGCGGCGAAAACCAATGACAGCGTCGGTGTTTCAGGGGTTACCTGGCTCTCCGGGGTGCAAACGCTCAGGGCGCTTGGGCGATGTGGTGGTTATACCTCCGATATCGTATCAGCCATGCGTTGGGGAGCAGGCCTGAAAGTCTATGGACTCCCGATAAACCCCAATCCGGTCAACGTACTGAATCTAAGCCTTGGTGGTGAAGCGCTCTGGTGTCCGCAAACCTATCAGGACGCCATTGATGAAGTGGTTGCTGCGGGTGTCACGGTGGTGGTTGCAGCAGGCAATGAGCAACAAAATGTGGCGATGAGCACGCCGGCAAACTGCAAAAATGTCATTGTTGTTGGTGCTATCAATCGCACAGGAAACCTCAGCTGGTACTCAAATTATGGTACCGATATCGACATTATGGCTCCCGGTGGTGAGACTCTTTTCCAGGGCAATGGCATCCTGTCATTGTACAATTCCGGGCTGAACGGTCCGACAAACGGCTCCTACGCTGAGCTGCAGGGCACCAGCATGGCAGCACCACATATCGCAGGTTTAATTGACCTTAGTTACGCTGTCAATCCAACGCTGTCACCTTCTGAGCGCGAGCGCCTGTTGAAAGAAGCAGCCAGACCCTTTGCCTCAGATAGCGATTGCTCAACCTTCAGGTGCGGTGCCGGGATTGCCGATGCCGCAGCCTTCCTGAGAGCCATCCAGAAGGCTAAGTGAGAAATAGTCAGACGAGCCCTGAAATCAGGGCTAAATTTTTAATAAGAGCTAATAAGATAAACAGGTATTGCAACGCTTCAAAGATCAAGCAATGGAGCAGTCATACCCGGGATGAACAGAGAATGATTCAGCAGCACTTCTCTCTTCAATAAATCCAATGGAGTGGAACCTTGAAACCATCAAATCATGCGCTGCTGCTGGCTGGAATTTTTTCTTCTCTCATCGCTCCCATGAGTCTTCAGGCTGATTCCGATCCGGAAATAACCGATGATGGGCTGTTGGATCTCAGCCTGGAAGAGCTGATCGCACTGGATGTCCCCGACGTCACATCGGTATCCAAAAGAAAACAGCGCCTGATGGACTCCCCTGCCGCTGTGTTTGTTATCACCAATGAGGATATTCAGCGTTCAGGTGTAACATCCATTCCAGAGGCACTGAGAATGGTCCCTGGCATGCAGGTAGCCCGGTTGAATAGCAATACCTGGTCCATCAGTACCCGGGGTTTTAATTACATTTTTGCCAATAAATTGCTGGTACTGATCGATGGTCGCACCGTTTACTCGCCTCTGTTCTCCGGTGTTAACTGGGATGTCCAGGATACCATGCTGGAAGATATTGCCCGTATTGAGGTGATTCGCGGCCCGGGGGCGGCGCTGTGGGGTGCCAATGCTGTAAATGGTGTGATCAATATTATTACCAAACATGCGGCAGATACCCAGGGTGGTCTGCTGTCTACCGGGTTTGGTTCGGAAGAGAAAGCCTTTGGGGCCTATCGCTACGGTGGGGAATTAGGGGATTCTGGCTACTACCGGGCGTTTTTCAAAACCTTCAACCGCGATGGATTAGCGAACAAAGACGGTACCGATGCCAATGACGACTGGACATTAAAACGAACAGGATTTAAAGCGAATTGGCGAACATCAAACGGGGCTGAAGCGTCACTTCAGAGTGAACTTTATGACGGCACAACCCGCCCCGACTTAAAAATCTTCAATGAAACCACACTGAGCCCGGATCGCATTAACAATCAAAGCAGAGATCAAAAGGGTGGGCATCTGATCGGCAGCTATAAACAGTACCAGGCTGACGGCAGCCACTTTGCCCTCAAAGGCTACTATGACCGCTATGAAAATTATGATTACCGGTTCACGGAAAAGCGAGATACTGCCGACCTTGAGTTTCAGCACCAGATACTGCCCGGCAACGATCATGACATCATCTGGGGCCTGGGTTATCGACTGACCCAATATAACCTCAACAGCGCCACGAACAACATCACCATGGCACCTGCCAGGCGAACGGACCGGCTATACAGCGCATTTGTTCAGGATCACATTACTCTTTCACCGCAATGGGCTCTGACGCTTAGCTCCCGCTTTGAGCATAACGACTTTACCGGTTATGAGATTCAGCCCAATGCCAGTCTGACCTGGAAGATATCGGACCAGCAAACCCTGTGGATGAAAGCGGCCAGTGCGTTAAAGACACCATCAATCAGTGAAACATCGGTAACCTCCCGTGGCATTGCATTCCTGCGAGAAGAGGACGCTCCTGTACCGGGAACCGCTACTCCAGACTTATTAGCTATCAGTGGCAATGATCAACTGGATTCGGAAAAATTGTTTGCTTTGGAGGTGGGCTATAGAGAGCAGTTTAATAACCGGCTACTGTTTGATATCACTGCCTTTTTCAATCAGTACAGAGATCTTTTGGCCTACGTTGATCAACCCGGTTGCCTGGATAGAACCACTTTTGACAGTTCAGTCATGCTTTGCTCCTATGGCGACAATGGAAGCAAACCCGCCGTAGAATATTCAACCACATTTGCCAACGGGCTAACGGCTAACACTTATGGTCTGGAGGTAACAACAGACTGGCAGGCAACCCCCTGGTGGAAACTGCAATTTAACTACAGTTTTCTGGGTGTTGATGCATTCAGCAAGGATTCCGGTTCAGCTATAACCAACAGCTACCTTAGGGGAAATGAACACTTACTGGAAACCCTCAGTGCCAACAATACCGCCAATATCCGTTCTTACATGAACTTACCCCACCAGTGGTATCTGGATTTCTGGGTACGCTATATGGATAACCTCAGAGATGCAGAAGTTAGTGCCAACACGGCCCTGGACTTCAGGGTAGCCAAAAAATTCGGCAAAGACCTTGAACTGTCCCTGACCGGCAAGAACCTGTTCGACAAACAACGGCTGGAATTCGATGAAATATTCAGCGGGCTCGGCGAAACTGAGGTACAGGAATCCTGGTACCTGCAGTTACGCTGGCAACATTAATCGGATGGGGGAGATCACTTCATGCCGATCATAATCAACAAAACCTGCGCAATCATTGCAATAGCTCTGCTCTGCTGCTTAAACGTAACTCAATCAGCAGCCAGTGAAGTTACCAAAGCTGATAAGGTTAAGGCCGCCATTGTCTATAAACTGTCCAAGTTTGTTGCCTGGCCCGGAAAAAAGCAGACCCTGGCACTGTGCATTATTGGTAGCGGAGCCATTAACAGTGAACTGCAAAAAATCAATCATAAATTCAGCAGGGGGCGGCGTATATCAGTCACTCATAAAATACACAGCGCCCCATTGGAAAAGCTGTGCGACATTGTCTACATCCATAACTCAACGCCACATGTCGTATCCGAAATCTTACAGAAATTAAAAAATGAATCGGTACTGACCATCAGTGATAGCGAGAACTTCGCTTATCAAGGTGGCGTGATAGGACTGATCCGTACCGGCAGCCGGATCCAGTTTGCCATCAGTCAGAGTGCGACCAGAAACGCGAGCCTGACAATTAATGCCCAATTAATGAGGTTAGCCAAGGTTGTTAAATAGTCATTATGATCACATTTAAGAACCTGCCCATTAAAAAGAAGTTACGATACGCCATGCTGATAACGGCGTATTCCGTTCTGCTGGTGACCCTGAGTGTGCAAACCGTGAGTGAATATATGCACTCACGGTCTTTGCTGGTCAGTAAACTGGAAACCCTGGTTGAAGTGATTGGTGCCAATGCCCAGGCAGCTTTAATGTTTGAGGATACCATAGCAGCTGAACAACTATTGAACGGTTTCTCCAGCACCAATGAAATAGAAGCAGCCTACTTATTAAATCCGTCCGGTGAGCGCGTCGCCGACTATCATCGGGAAAAGAAGCAACCCTGGGCCTTTACCCTGCAGGAACTCAACCAGCCCGTTACCTTATTCAGCAAAGCCAAGCTGCATTTATATCGTCCTATCAATTTGGATGGTCAGTTTATTGGTGCCATTTATATCCAGTCAAACCTGAGTGAGCTCTACCTGCACCTCACTCATATCTTGTTTTTGGTCATGATTGCGGCATTAATTTCTATCGTACTGGCGGCAATGCTGAGTGCCAGGCTGCAAAAACTGCTGGCACGGCCCATTACAGAACTGGCTGATACCATCAGCGAAATCACCAAATACCAGCAGTATGATCGCCAGGTGCAAAAATACGACAACGATGAGATTGGGCAACTGTATGACTGCTTCAATAACATGCTCATGCAGATCAAAGAACGAGATGACCGACTGCAACAACATCGTGAAAACCTGGAAGCCACCGTTACCAGTAGAACCAATGAACTGAAAATGGCCAATCGGGGGCTGAAAGAAAATCTGACGGAGCTTAATGAAGCCAAAGAAGCCGCATTGGATGCGGTCAAAGCCAAAAGTTCTTTCCTGGCCAATATGAGCCATGAAATCCGTACGCCGATGAATGGTGTTCTTGGCATGCTGGACCTGATGAAAGACACCCCACTCACAAAAACACAAAATGATTTTTTGAATACCGCTTATTCCTCTGCTGATTCGCTACTTTCCATCATTAACGACATTCTCGACTTTTCAAAAATTGAAGCTGGCAAGATGACCATTGAGGCAGTGGATATTTCAGTCCGGGATGTTGTTGAAGATGTCTGCACATTACTGGCAGGCACCGCCCGAGAGAAGGGCCTGGAGCTTAGCTGCTATACCGATGTTGACCTGCCAGCCACACTGAAAGGAGACTCGGTAAGACTTAGGCAGGTGCTAACCAACCTGATTGGCAATGCCATAAAGTTCACCATCAAGGGAGAGGTCAGCGTTAAAGTAAACCTGATCAAACGGTCACAGGCGTCGGCACAAATTGAATTTTCTGTGGAGGATACCGGCATTGGTATTGCTGAACATATCCTGCCAACCCTGTTCAATGAGTTTACCCAGGCCGACGGCAGTACTACCCGGAAGTTTGGAGGCACCGGTCTGGGTTTGACGATCTCCCGACAGTTGGTTGAGCTAATGGGAGGCAACATCCGTGTTATCAGTGCTGAAGGTCTCGGCTCCACATTCACCTTCACTCTGGAGATGGCCATATCCCAAAACCAATGCAGGCAAAAGTCTCAGACACTTCATGCACTGGACGGTATAAAAGCCTTGGTCGTTGATGATAATCACACCAACCGGGAGATTCTTCGCCACTATCTAACAGCCTGGGGCCTGGATCACAACGAGGCATCAACCGCAAAAGACGCTCTGCAGCTATTGAGAAAAGCTCATAACAATAACCAGCCCTATGAGCTTGTCTTTCTGGATATGAATATGCCCGACATGGATGGGCTGGAATTGTCTAAAGTGATCGAAGACGATCCCGACTTACAGTCCATTCGCAGAATCATGCTTAGCTCGACCGGTTTTATCCCTCAAGAACAACAGCAAGCGGCCGGGCTGTCCGCTTGCCTGAGCAAACCATTCCGACAGTCCAGATTGCTGGATACCGCCATGCAGGTGATGCATTACGCCAGCCAACAACCGGATGGTCTGACAGACCAACATGAACCAGAAACGGCAGTATTCTCCGAAAGCATCCAGATACTTCTGGTAGAAGACAATATGGTCAACCAGAAAGTCGCTACCAGCATGCTGAAAAAAATTGGCTTGAGTCATATTCATATAGCAGAAGATGGTCGTGAAGCGGTCAACATGAGCCGACACCAAACCTACGACCTGGTGCTGATGGACTGCCAAATGCCGGAGATGAGCGGATATGAAGCCACAGGTCTGATCAGACAAAGAGAGCGTGAGCAACAGTTACCCAGAATACCGATCATCGCGATGACCGCCAATGCAATGGCTGAAGACCGGGAAAAGTGCCTGGCTGCCGGCATGGATGACTATCTGAGCAAACCGGTCAAAATTGACCACCTCAGGGAGAGGCTGGCGCACTGGCTGATTCACGACACACCGCCACAAACAGGAACACCGAAAGCTGCAGAAAAAAACCGGACGATTGCCAGCAAACCGGATCTATCAAAACAGCATCCATTGATTGATCAGTCCGTCTTCAATGCACTTCAGGAGTTGATGGAAGAAGAGTTCCCGGTACTGATTAACAGCTATCTGGAAGACGCCCCTAAATTAATGGCCGACATCAAATTCTCTTCCAAAGATGCAGACCGGGAGGTGCTGGTAAGAGCAGCCCATACCCTGAAATCAAGCAGTAACAATCTTGGTGCCACACAGCTGGCAATGATTGCCGCCGACATCGAGAAGGAAGGGAAAGCCAGCCAGCTGGCAGAGGCATCAGCGTTAATCGCTTCACTGGAATCAACGCTTGATGAAACCCTTCAATCTCTAATAATAAAAACAAAACAATCAAAAAATTGACTGATCAAAATGACCGATGATTCATCTGAATACGAATCTGTCTTTTTAAATATGTTGACTGATTATACCCCACATCAAACAACTACAATTACTGAATAAGTTCATGAACCGCATGTAAGCCGGACAACACCTTAGCGGAAGAGGTAAACTAATGAATTCTGACAAAAATATCCCCGTCATAGGATATGTAACCGATGCCACTTCGGCCATTGAAGTCACTGATTCAAATGGAAACGTTGTCACCAAAAAGGTTGGTGACCCCATTTTTCTTGATGAAGTCATTAATAATGAGTCCGGTTCAGAAGTTGTCGTCAAATTATTAAATGGTCAATCTCTAACGGTTCCGGTGGCGCAACAAGTAGTGATGGGGGCAGAGATCGTTAATAGTCTTGATCCAACGGCTGCCGGCGAAGAAGGCGATCAAGATAAAGAAAGCGAAGAAAGTGATCAAAGCGATGAAGCTGATGAAAGTGATCAAGTTAAAGAAAGCGAACAGGTTAATGACTCACCAACAGAGCAATCAGATAATTCAGATTCAACACAAAGCACTTCAGATCAATCAGATACAGGCATTACCCAATCACGGTTACCTACTACGGTCGTCATTGAGCAGGAAAACAGTCAAAATACAGACCGCCAATCAACGGAAGATCAATCAAAAGGTAACGAACTCAGTCAACTGGAGTTCAACTCAATTAGTCAGCTGAGCGACAATCAACCTTCTGCCCCTGAAAGCATTGCTCCAGTCATCGAAAGTCAAAACTTTAACGTTAATGAAAACGTCCCTGAAGACGGCTCTGCGGTCGTAGGTCAGGTTATTGCCAGCCAATCTGACAATATGACGTTTGCCATTATCGGAGGTAATGAAGACAACGCCTTTGCCATCAGGCCCACAACCGGTGAACTGCTCGTTACCGGCCCCCTGAATCATGAAATAAGAGATAGCTACAACTTAACCGTCGAAGTAACTAGCCAGAATGGTATCAGCAGAAATGCCTCCGTCAGTGTTTCAATTAATGATCTCAATGAAGTGCCTGAAGCTTATGACGATGTTGATGACAGCCATGAAAATCATGTACTGATCATCGATGTACTGGCAAATGATGTTGATGAGGATCTGGCTGATGGACCAGACAACTTCAACCTCCTCAGCGCTGAGATTGTCGATAACCTGGGCAATGTCATGGCTGGTCAGGGCTCTGTCAGCATTGTCGATAACCGGCTGCAGTTTACCCCAGGGGCAGATTTTGATTATCTGGCAACCGGTGAGTCAGCTGTCATCACCATTCACTACATCATGAGTGACGATGGTGGTATGACCTCAAATGCCATCACCACCATTACCGTCACCGGAGCCAACGACGGGCCAGTAGCCACCGCCGATATTGACACAACCGGGGAAAACAACAGCGTTTTCGTCGATGTCATTGCCAACGACAGTGACCTGGATGGCAACAATATGCTTAGTGTCAGTGCTGCCAGCATTGCCACCATGACCAACAACAGCAACAGCCAGGCCATTGTGCCCGGCACCGCCAGTGTCAGCTTCAGTGGCAACAACGTAATCTTTTCCCCTGGCAACGACTTTGATTATCTGGCCACCGGTGAAACCGCCACCGTCGTGGTGAACTATACCGTTACTGATGATGATGGTACGCCACTGACGGACAGCAGCACCCTGACCATCACGGTTACCGGCACCAACGATGCACCGGTAGCCACCGCAGATATCGGTGATACCGGGGAAAACAGCAGCGTTACTGTGGATGTGATCGCCAATGACAGTGACCTGGACACCAGCAATGGGCTCAGTGTCAATGCCGCCGGTATTGCCAGCATGACCAATGATGGCGACAGCCAGACCATTCTCCACAATACCGCCAGTGTCAGCTTCAGTGGCAATAATGTTACCTTCAATCCCGGCACCGACTTTGATTACCTGGCCAGTAGCGAAACGGCCACGGTGAAGGTGAACTACACCGTCACCGATGATGATGGAACACCACTGACGGATAACAGCACCCTGACCATCACAGTAACCGGCACTAATGATGCCCCGGTAGCCACCGCCGATACTGACGCAACTCAGGAAAACAACAGTATCAGCGTGGATGTTATTGCCAATGACTCTGACCCGGATGCCAACAACGGGTTCAGTCTCAGCGCAGCCAGCATTGCCACCGTAACCAACAACAGCGACAGTCAGGCTATTGCGCTGAGCACCGCCAGTCTCAGCGTCAGTGGCAATAACATCACCTTCAATCCCGGCAGTGACTTTGATTATCTGGCCACCGGCGAAACCGCTACCGTTCTGGTGAACTACACCGTTACCGATGATAACGGCACACCACTGACTGATAGCAGCACCCTGACCATCACCGTTACCGGCACCAACGATGCACCGGTGGCCACCGCAGATACCGATAACACCTGGGAAAAAAACGCCATCACCGTCGATGTAATCGCCAATGATAGTGACCCGGACACCAGCAATACGCTCAGTGTCAGTGCCGCCAGCATTGCCACCATGACCAATGATGGTGATCAACAGCCCGTCACTCTCAGCACGGCCAGTGTCAGTTTCAGCGGTAACAATGTTATCTTCGATCCCGGTACCGATTTCGAATATCTGGCCAATGGCGAAACGGCCACGGTAATACTCAACTACACAGTCACCGATGATGATGGCACGCCACTGACTGATAGCAGCACCCTGACCATCACCGTCACCGGCACCAACAGCATTGCTCCCACCATCACGGCGGTGACAGATGTGACCGGAGCCATAACCGAAATTGCCGATGATGCCAATGGTGAGAGCATCAATACACTGTCTGACAACGGCAGCTTCACCATTGCTGATGTGGATCTGACTGATGTCCAAACCGTCAGCGTCACTTCGGACACCACCGGATATCTCGGATCTTTCACCCCCACTGTCAGCAATAACACCACCGGCGATGGCACCGGCCAGGTAGACTGGACCTTCAGCGTGCCCGATGCGGATATTGATTACCTGGCAGCAGGCCAGGTGCTGACCCAGTCTTACACCGTCACCGTGGACGATGGCCGGGGTGGCACCGTGGATCAGCAGGTGACCGTCACGATCACCGGCACCAACGATGCACCCGTGGCTGTCGTCGATACCGGCACCACTCAGGAAGACAACAGTGTTACCGTCGATGTCCTTGCCAACGACAGTAATACCGATAGCAGTGATGTGCTCAGTGTGAGCGCTGCCAGCATTGCCACCATGACCAACAACAGCAACAGCCAGGCCATTGTGCCCGGCACCGCCAGTGTCAGCTTCAGTGGCAACAACGTAATCTTTTCCCCTGGCAACGACTTTGATTATCTGGCCACCGGTGAAACCGCCACTGTCGTGGTGAACTACACCGTTACCGATGATGATGGCACGCCACTGACGGACAGCAGCACCCTCACCATCACGGTCACCGGCACCAACGATGCACCGGTAGCCATCGCAGATATCAGTAATACCGGGGAAAACAGCAGCGTTACTGTGGATGTGATCGCCAATGACAGTGACCTGGACACCAGCAATGGGCTCAGTGTCAATGCCGTCGGTATTGCCAGCATGACCAATGATGGCGACAACCAGACCATTCTCCACAATACCGCCAGTGTCACCTTCAGCGGCAATAATGTTACCTTCAATCCCGGCACCGACTTTGATTACCTGGCCAGTGGCGAAACCGCCACGGTGAAGGTGAACTACACCATCACCGATGATGATGGAACACCACTGACGGATAACAGCATCCTGACCATCACGGTAACCGGCACTAATGATGCCCCGGTAGCCACCGCCGATACTGACGCGACTCAGGAAAACAACAGTATCAGCGTGGATGTTATTGCCAATGACTCTGACCCGGATGCCAGCAACGGGCTCAGTCTCAGCACAGCCAGCATTGCCACCATGACCAACAACAGTGACAGTCAGGCTATTCCAATGAGCACCGCCAGTCTCAGCGTCAGTGGCAATAACATCACCTTCAATCCCGGTACTGACTTTGATTATCTGGCCACCGGCGAAACCGCTACCGTTCTGGTGAACTACACCGTTACCGATGATAACGGCACACCACAGACTGATAGCAGCACCCTGACCATCACCGTTACCGGCACCAACGATGCACCGGTGGCCACCGCAGATACCGATAACACCTGGGAAAACAGCGACGTCACCGTCGATGTAATCGCCAATGATAGTGACCCGGACACCAGCAATACGCTCAGTGTCAGTGCCGCCAGCATTGCCACCATGACCAATGATGGTGATCAACAGCCCGTCACTCTCAACACGGCCAGTGTCAGCTTCAACGGCAACGATGTTACCTTCAATCCCGGTACCGATTTCGACTATCTGAACAAGGACGAAACGGCTACGGTGGTGCTCAACTACACAATCACCGATGATGATGGTACGCCACTGACTGATAACAGCACACTGACCATCACCGTCACCGGCACAGACAACAAGCTTCCCACCGTTACGGCTGCGACAGATGTCACCGGAGCCATCACCGAAATTGCCGATGGTGCCAATGGTGAGAGCATCAATACACTGTCTGACAACGGCAGCTTCACCATTGCTGATGCGGATCTGACCGATGTTCAGACCGTCAGCGTCACTTCGGACACCACCGGATATCTCGGATCCTTTACCCCCACGGTCAGCAATAACACTACCGGCGATGGCACCGGCCAGGTGGACTGGACCTTCAGCGTGCCCGATGCGGATATTGATTACCTGGCAGCAGGCCAGGTGCTGACCCAGTCTTACACCGTCACCGTGGACGATGGCCGGGGTGGCACCGTGGATCAGCAGGTGACCATCACGATCACCGGCACCAACGATGCGCCCGTGGCCGTCGTCGATACCGGCACCACTCAGGAAAACAACAGTGTTACCGTCGATGTCCTTGCCAACGACAGTAATACCGATAGCAGTGATGTGCTCAGTGTGAGCGCTGCCAGCATTGCTGCCATGACCAACGACAGTGACAGCCAGGCTATTGTGCCTGGCACCGCCAGCGTCAGCTTCAGTGGCAATGACATCACCTTCAATCCCGGTACAGACTTTGATTATCTGGCCACCGGTGAAACCGCCACCGTCGTGGTGAACTACACCGTTTCAGATGATGATGGCACGCCACTGACGGATAGCAGCACCCTGACCATCACTGTCACCGGCAACAACGACGGACCAGTGCTGAACGCAGCGCTGGCAGACCAGAGTGCCGATCAGGACGACGCCTTCAGCTACCAGCTGCCAGCAGACAGCTTCACTGACCTGGATGGTGACACCCTGAGCTACAGCGCCACCCTGGCCGATGGCAGTGCCCTGCCCGCCTGGCTCAGCTTTGATGCCGCCAGCACCACCTTCTCCGGCACGCCTGCCAGTCGCGATGTGGGCTCATTGTCGGTAACGGTCACCGCCAGCGATGGCGTGGCCAGCACCTCGGATAACTTTACCCTGGATATCACCGGCGATGCCCCGGCCGTGATTGCCGGCGATGACAGCGCCACGGTGACCGAAGACAGTAGCGATGTTCTGAGTACCAGCGGCACCCTGACCATCAGTGACAGCGATGCTGGGGAAGCCCAGTTTATCGCCACCACCATCACCGGCAGCTACGGTGACCTGACCCTTAACGCCAATGGTCAGTGGAACTACAGCGCTGATAACAGCCAGTCGGCTATTCAGCAACTCAGGGAGGGTGAAACCCTCACCGAAACCCTGACCGTCACGTCAGCGGATGGCACCACCCACACCCTGACCATCACCCTCAACGGCAGCAACGACGGACCAGTACTGGATGTTGCCCTGGCCGACCAGAGCGCCGATCAGGACAACCCCTTCAGCTACCAGCTGCCAGCAAACAGCTTCAGCGACCTGGAGGGTGACGCCTTGAGCTACAGCGCCACTCTGGCCGATGGCAGTGCCCTGCCCGCCTGGCTGAGCTTCGATGCCGCCAGCAGCACCTTCTCGGGCACGCCCGGCATTGGCGATGTAGGC
>NZ_JBLYZG010000048.1:0-43990 GCF_049310245.1 Endozoicomonas sp. ALB115
TGGTTCAGGCATGACCTGCACCATCGCTGAGGTATGTTCATTGCCAGTTAATAGCCTGTTGTCGCTGACTGTTGGCAGGTTTCTTGATAGGAAACTGATCACTCCCGGAAGCCTGGAAGCTGCCTCAGCAGGCATGGCCGGTTCGGTCTCCATTGGCTCCGGATTAGCAGGTAGCGAAGTTGCAGAACACACAATACTCTTGCTGTTGTCAGTAACACGCCTGCGCTTTATGGATGGGATGGGCCCGGATTCAGATTGCATTTGATGCGGTGGAAATGTTCCAGTGCCCGTTGTTGTCTGTTCCACCTGGTAACCTGACATGGATCGCTTTCTTCCTTGTTTTCGACTGTTTGCTGGCCGGTGCCTTCCGGCTTCAGTGGATGTTAACGGGGATGCCGTGTCTGCGGTTACTGAGGAGGAAGATGACTGCATGGTTTCTTCGGGGATTACCTGTTTCCAGTTGGAGAATCGTCTGGGGATGACAACAATAGAACGTAAACGCTAATTTAACCAGCGTATAGTCAACCCCGCCGGATCGGCTTATTCTTGAGATGCCTTCACACAGCTTCTTTTTCCAATAACCAGGCTGTGATGTTCTGACGCCGTTTTGTCGGCACCAGGCTTTTTGGCTAAGCCCGGAGTCATGCCAGGCTTCGATCCGTTGCAGCCATTGTTCTTTAGTGGTTTCTGGGGTGGTCATCGGAGCCTCCATGTAGTCAGAGGCTTTATGATCCACGATCAAATCTCAGCGGGGTAGGACGTGGGTTATTTTGGCGGTTACGTTGCTAGTAATTGACACATGATTTCTTCACAAACCGAATTAAATCGATTTGACTGTTAATCAAATAATTAGTTACATCCATAGCCATGGCTAAGTTTCTGACGAGTATATTTTCTTTCACAAATATCAACGTACTGATCAAATTTTCTCTGTGCAATTCGGCAGGCAGAGCAGATTCTGGCTATAGTGGACGCTGATCATGAGCATCACACTCCGAACCGGTGATTTCCATGACTTGTCCGGGGCCATTTGCATTGCAACATTGATTTTGGATGATCGGGAAACATGAACGCAGTAGCCAGCGCCCAAAAACTGCCGCTGATGGGCAGTGCCTGTGGTCCAGTTACGGATATTTACAGCAACAAAGTGTTGTGGGGCGGATACCACATTTGCAATGTGGAGGCTTTTCCGGAAGAAAATAAAGAGTATCTCTATTCATTACCGAGGAGTATTTGCTTTGATTGTCAGGGATTGGCGCGCAACGCAGTACAAACAGCTTGCGTCTCCCTTCTGTGTGAAGACTGCAGCGAATACCGAACCCTGACAACCCCACCAGGTCGTTTATGTCATATATGCACATCTAATGGAAAACCTGCCACGCAGGAACACATAGATGCTTGCAACGTGATCGAAGCTTTTCCATTCAAAAGACGTGCGATCGACAAATTTTACCTCAAGTGTCCATTCACCAATTGTCAGTGGCAAGGTACGGTGGCTGAACTTTACGGCATTCATGAAAGTGAACATCTGATGAATGCTTCCCCTGTCTCTCCACTTAAACATCTGTGCAGGTCGGCCATTCAACGCCGCTTTGGTCATAATACTATTCTGTTAAGCGAATGCTGCACTGTCTTGCGCTTACCTCAGGGGTTACAACAGTATCTGGCTAATGCGCCACCGGGTTACACGCCCAGCAACCGCTCAGCCAAAGCCTATGTAGAAAAGTACTTTGTGACATCCCCTGGTTTGCTGGTTTGCCTGTTGCTCAATAATATGGACCGGGTGATGGCTACGTGGTCTACGGTCGTGGAGGATCCCTCTGATGCCGACAAAAAAAGAGCTGTAAAGCGCTTTGTCCGCGAGCAGGCATTGGACCGCAAAGCGTTCTATATACAGTTTTACTACCACCCGAAAAAATGGAATCCCGCTTGTGAAGGTAATGACACCGTAGCTGAATCCTTGCGATGGAATTGTGTGCATTGGGACGCTTGCGACGATTTGGCGCATATTGATGGTGTGACACTTTGGAGAGTTTTCATGAAACCACTGATACTCCGCGGTAGCTTTCCCAGGGAAAGCTGTGCCAGGCGCGAACGGGCCCGCCCTGTAGTTTGAGAGTGTCGTATTTGTGCAGGGCAACCGGGAAGCCAGATGACCAATTCTCAGGACTGGCGAAGCCAGGGTTTGGAGCACCTATGAACATGAACCCAGCAGTCAGCCGCCCGATACTGCCACTGATGGGCAGTGCCCATGGCGGCGTTGTAGATAGCGACAGTAACAGAGTGTTGTGGGGTGGATACGCTGTCAGCAATGCTCAGTGGCTGCCGGAAAACAGCGAGCGCATTCGGTTTCCAGAGGATCGCGTTTGCGTTGATTGTGGCGGAATACCACGAAGGTTAGTTCAGACAATGTGTGGCCGTTTGCTATGCAAGGACTGTAGCCATTACAGAACCCTGACACTACCAACAGATCGATTATGTCACCATTGCTCAGCTGAGAATAAGCCGGATACTCCAGAAAATATCAGTTATTGTAATTTGATTAACGTTGATAATTTCACGGGACGTCATATCAGCAAATTTTACCTCAGGTGTCCATTTGTTGGCTGTCAGTGGCAAGGTACCGTGGCTGAGCTTTATGGCCTGCACGAAGATGAACATCTGAAGGTTGGTTCCCTGAAACATCTGTGCAGGCGGGCCATTCAACAGCAACTCTCCCGAAAAAAAATTTTGTTAAGCGAATATGCGGCATTGCCTCTACCTCTGCCTCAGCAACTGAAACAGTATCTGGCCTTTACGCCGGCTTGCATTCCCAGCAATCAATCAGCCAAAGCGTACGTAGAAAGGCATTTTGGGACAACAGATACCGATGGTTTGCTGGCTTATTTATTTCTCAATCGCCAAGGGCGGGTGATTACTCTGGGGCATACGGTCATGAAAGACCCTTATGATAAACCCAAAACAGAAACCGTAAGGCGTTCTGTCATCAGGCAGGCCGTGAATCTCAACGCGAGCCTGGTGCAATTTTACTATCGCCAGGACAATTGGCATTCACAGTACAGAGGCACGGGTACCGTAATTGACAGCTTGAGGAAAGAACCATTTTTCCAGTGTGTTTTTGCATCGAAGCAGATTGGCTGTGCACAACTTTGGAAAGCTATTGTGCCACATGGCGAGGACCTTGTGGGCAGACCCGTGTCTTGAATGTGTTCAAAAAGAAAGAGCTGCCCCAGCTTATTTTTTAACGGCTTATTATTTGCCCACCCAACCTGCGTTCACTATTTTCTGACGACGGCTGCCGTTGGTGCTGAAGCTGTCGAAGAGCGGAAACTCAGGACTCTGATAGATCGTACCAAGCACCCTTCGACTCCGCTCAGGGTGAACGGAGATTGTACACATCAAACTCATTGAGACCATGTATCAGGCTTTTTCCAGAGAATTCAGAATACTCTGGTAGCTGTCCATTCTTTCCTGAAGAATATCGCCATTCTGAAGGGCCTGGCGAATAGCACAACCCGGCTCCTGTTCATGACTGCAATCCCTGAACTTGCAGTGCCCGATAAAGGGACGAAACTCCTTAAAGCCGTGCAACACGTCTTCCGGTTCCATGTGCCAAAGTCCGAATTCACGAATCCCCGGGGAGTCAATCAGCATACCACCGGCCGGGAAGTGGAATAGCCTGGCTGCCGTGGTGGTATGGGTGCCTTTGCCGGTGCTTTCGGACAGCGGGCCGACCTTGGTATCAACGCCGGGCAGCAGTGTATTGACCAGGGAAGACTTTCCGACACCGCTTTGGCCGACGAAAACACTGGTGTGTTCATTCAGCAGGCTCTTGAGTTCATTGAGCCCGTCTTCCGTCCGGGTGGAGGCTTTAAGTACGCGATAGCCAATACGCTCATAGTTAATCAGCATATCGTCAAGCTCTTTACTGGCAGATGGACAACTCGCTCCACCTGCCAGCAAATCGGTTTTATTGAGCAGGATGACCGGCTCAATACCCACGGTTTCCGCAGCCACCAGATAACGGTCAATCAGGTTTGAGTGGGGAACAGGCACCGGGGCGATGACCAGAACAATGTAGTCAATATTGGCAGCTACCGGCTTTAGCTGTCCTCGCATATCCGGTCTGGATAACAGGCTGTCACGGTCCTCAAGTGCCACTACCACACCCATGCCGCCTTTGCTGGAAGCTCTCCAGACGATACGGTCACCGGTCACCAGTGGTGGCAGATTGGCCCTCAGGTGGCAGCGATAGGTCTCACCGGGTTTGCCAATGGGTTCGATATCCAGCTGTGCGCCATAGTGGGCAATAATCAGCCCGGGTTGCTCTGGCCCCAGGGAGTCATCCTGAAGTTCCAGGGTAATCTTATCCTCACGCTTTTGGGCGCGGGCTTTGCGTTCTTCCTGAATTTTCTCAATGCGCCAGCTTTGTCTGCGCGTTAGTTTGCGCTTACTCATGATGTGCGGGAGAGAGTCTGAATTGTAAGGTTGGAAAGTATCATAAATTTGTGTTGAGCTGATTTCGCTGCAATTATGAATGAAGTAGACTTATTATGTCAGCTGATTCGTTATCTGCCCTTAAATTGATCCATCTTTTTTCAGCGACAGGACAGGCAACTAAAGCTCTCTATAATCTATTGAATCAGTTGGTTTTTTCCTGACTTACAGGTAATTATCAAACCGTTCAGACTTTCTAAACTTTGACGACCGGGTGTTGGATGGCTAAATCGGATAATCTCGTATGGATCGACCTGGAAATGACGGGCCTGGATCCAGTCAATGACCGGATTCTTGAGATCGCGACAATTGTTACCGATGGCCAGTTGAACATTCTGGAGGAAGGTCCGGTTCTCGCGGTTCACCAGAGTGACGACGTTCTGGGTGCCATGAATGAATGGTGTGTTAACACCCATGGAGCCACAGGCCTGACGGATCGAGTCAAAGCCAGCACCATCAGTGAAAAGCAGGCTGAGCAGATGACGCTGGATTTTCTCCGCCAACACGCTGACCAGGGCGTTTCGCCAATGTGCGGTAATAGCATCGGTCAGGACCGCCGTTTCCTCTGGCAATATATGCCAGAGCTGCACGACTACTTTCACTATCGGAATATTGATGTCAGCACCCTGAAAGAGCTGGCCCGTCGCTGGCAGCCGGAATTACTGGAGCAGTTTTCCAAGAAGGGTGTTCACCTTGCGCTGGAAGATATCCGTGAGTCTATTGATGAACTTCGGTTTTATCGCCAGCACTTTATCAAAAATTTTTAGCTTTTGTACCAACCTGCACGTTACTGAACACTCTGTTCAGACTTCACTTGTTGATACCACAGGCCAAGTAAATTGCGCTCTTCATCGGTCATGCCCGTGCGATTAGCCAATGGCATAATCTGAGTCTGTACGGTCTGGCTAAAAATCTTATCAGCCTTGTTGGCGATGGAATCATAGTCGTGGAAAACCAGACCACCGGGTGGTGACTGAAAAAGAGGATCTGTCGGTGTTGCCGAGTGACAGGTGCTGCAGCGGGCAGTAACCAGCTCAACAATATCGCTCTGCTCCACCGCCGCTTGCTCTGCCATCGGTGCCTGCTGTGCAGCCATTTGTGGTCGGATAATAAAGGCCAGAGTCAACATCAACACCGCCGCTGCAGGCCATAGCCAGGTTAAAATGGCACCCTGATTGCGTCGGTTAAAGAAATGACGAACCAGCACTGAAGCCGCAGCCAGAACCGCCAGAATTGCCCAGTTCCACTGGCTGCCAAAGGTCATGGCATAGTGACCACTGATCATGATAAACAACAACGGCAGTGTAAAGTAGTTGTTGTGGCGAGAGCGCAGCAAGGCATGCCTGGCACTCTTTCCAAGACCAGAAGGATCAAAGCTGCTATCCCCCTGTTCAGCGGCAGCAACCAGTTTTCTCTGGGAAGGGATAATCACCCTGAACACATTTCCCACCATCAGGGTGCCAATCAGCGCACCGACGTGAATATAGGCGGCACGGCCACTGAACAGTTGTGCGTAGCCCCAGGCAGCAAACACCACCAGCGAGAACAGCACCACGCTAAACAGCGTTTCCTGTTTGAACAGCGGGGATTTGCACAACAGGTCATAGACCAGCCAGGCGGTCAGCAGGCTGACGATACTGATGGCAATGGCCTGAATGGGCGACAGCGCAGACTGCGGTGCCAGTAGATAACTCTCTGCCCCCCAGTAATAAATAATGGCCAGTAAACCCATGCCGCTCAGCCAGGTGACATAAGCCTCCCATTTAAACCAGTGCAGCGTTGTCGGCAGTTTTTCCGGGGCAAGATGATATTTATTCACTTCATAAATACCGCCGCCGTGCAGAGCCCACAACTCACCTTTGATGCCTTTTTTCTGCTTGTTTGCTGGCGCAGCTTCCAACCGTCCTTCCAGCCAGTTGAAATAAAAGGATGCGCCAATCCAGGCGACACCGGCCGTCACATGCAGCCAGCGAAACAGCAGGTTTAACCACTCTTGTAGATAGGATTCCATGGTTCAATACTCATTTTATTATTGAAAATGCTGAGCGACGGTTGTTATAGACGTAATGGTGTCGTCAGCACTTCCGGCTTTCAGGCTTCCTGACCCATGATGATGGTTTTTTCAATGACCCGGTCATCGCCCATCACCATCAACACGCCAAGCAACTCTTCCAGTGTTTTGGTTTTTTCCGTTCTGAATTGAAGCATTGGGGTAGCCGCCGGATTGAGCACCAGAAAATCCGCTTCATTGCCTGTGCGGAAGCTACCGATCTTGTCGTCAAGATGAAGTGCCCTGGCACCTCCCAATGTGGCCAGGTAAAAAGCTTGAAGCGGCGAGATGGTTTCCTCCCGCAACTGAGATACCTGATAAGCGTCTTTCATGGTATTGAGCAGGCAGAGACTGGTTCCCCCACCCACATCGGTGCCAAGACCGGTGGGGATGCCATGGGCCTTTGCCCGGTTCAGATTAAACAGCCCGCTACCGAGAAACAGGTTGGAGCCCGGGCAAAAGGCGATGGATGAGCCGGAACTGCCCATTCGCTGCCAACTGTGGTCACACAGGTGGACTGAGTGGGCAAATACGGACCGGGGGCCCAGCAAACCATGCTGATCGTACACATCCACGTAGTGTTTGCTGTCCGGGAACAGTTCCTGAACCCAGTCAATCTCTTTCGGGTTTTCCGAGAGGTGGGTGTGCAGATAAAGACCATCGTGTTCCCGCAATAACCGGCCAGCCATGTGCAACTGTTCCGATGATGAGGTAGGGGCAAAACGCGGGGTTACTGCATACGACAATCTCCCTTTGTTATGCCATTGGTTGATCAATGCTTTACTGTCTTCGTAGCTGCTTTGAGGAGTATCAAGCAGATAGTCAGGGGCATTACGATCCATCATCACCTTGCCTGCGATCATACGCAGATTTCGTTGATGGGCTTGTTGAAAGAAGGCATCAACGGACTGAGGTGCCACGGTACCAAACACCAGGGCTGTGGTGGTTCCATGGCTGAGGCATTGATCCAGAAAGAACTGTGCAATCTCACTGGCATATTGCTCATCAGCAAACTTCTGCTCTGCCGGAAAGGTGTACTGGTTGAGCCAGTCCAGTAACTGGACACCGCAGCCTGCCAGTACTTCAAGCTGTGGATAATGTACGTGGGTATCGATAAAACCCGGAACCAGAAGGCGACCGGTGAGGTCTTTTATTTCTGTTCCGGCGGGCAGATTCTTAAAGACCTGATCGGAGGGACCGCATCGGGTTATCAGACCATCTTCAACCAGAAGGGCACCGTCTTCGAAAAACTCCCACGCGTCCTCTGAACCCTGTTGTTTTGCCGGATCCTCCAGAAAGTGCAGGACAGAGGCTCGCCAAACTACCGATTGACTCATCATGGCACCTCCACAATATACGGCGCAGACATCAGGACCTCATCACAGTTATCACCAGGTCCCTTACGATCGATCACCAGATACTCTTCTCCGCCATCAACGGACAGTAAAGGGTGATGCCAGACACCGGGGTGGTAGGTAACTCCCTGTTTACCGTTGGTCAGAAAGCAGCGAATGGATGACCAGTCGGGCGTCGCACCGTCGCTGGAGCCAGGGGCCACCACCACCAGAAAGCGCTGGCCTGCCAGGGGCATAAATGTCTGGCTACCCAGCGGGTGTCGTTCTAACAGGTCCAGTTGATAAGTGTGATTAATCGGGGCTGTTTTATAAATATGCATTGTCGTGTAACCCTGATCATCCGTGGTGACGGATGTCAGGTCGCTGTATTTCTGACAGCGACCCTGATTGATCACCAACGGTGTATCCCGGGTTTCGAGTACATCACCAAAAGGTTCAAAGGCTTCACGGGTCAGTATTTCCACCTTCAGCGTCTGGGCTGGTATTTCTTTATCCATAAGCCTTGTTCTCGTTTTTATTATTCGAATCAACTGCTGGTGTTAACTGCCCCGATAGGTTGAGTAACCATAGGGTGATAACAGCAGTGGAACATGGTGATGACGGTCATCACTGACTTCAAACGTCACCACAACTTCCGGGTAAAAGCACTGGACTTTATGCTTCTGGAAATAATCCTTAATGGCGAAATGCAGCTGATACACTCCTTTGGGAAGATTCAGGTCATCTGTCGCCAGGTTTGGAATGCGGCCATCATTGTTGGTGATGCCACTGCCCACTGGCTGCCAGCCATCACCTTCCTGTTTTGACAGGGAGACAGGGACTCCTTCTGCCGGTAAGCCGCTACCGGTATCCAGAATATGGGTGCTGATGCCGGTCATGCCATTTGCCTCCATTCAATCAGTTTGTTCAGACGTAGCCGGGTTATCTTATGTTGCTCGGCAGCGGCAATCGTCAGTTCATGTTCCGGCTGGTTATTCAGCCGGTCATTCAGCAGAGACAGCATCTGATCTGCTGACTTCCCGGTGGCGCAGACAATGAAGATATAGCCAAAGCGGGTTTCGTAAGCGGTGTTACCGTCTGCTAATGCCTTGAGTGTTTCGTCACTGGCAGTGGCTGCGCCTGATTGCTCATGACCGGCCATATCACGGGTATTGGCGTATTTTGCTTTCAGGCTGTTTACGTCGCCAATCTTCGGGTGGCCTGCAAAAGCCTGTAGATAGTCTTTTTCTCCACAGGCGGACCAACTGGTGTCCGCTGTGGATAAAAGCTCATCTTTACTGGAGTACGGTCGGTTATTGGCCATGGATTCCAGCCAATGTTCACTGGTACAGCATTGGCGGAAAAAATGCCGGGCGCTATCCATATCCAGACTGTTCAGCTCATCCAGTGTCATGAACTACTCCCCCTCAACGTCGCTCTCAAAACCGCTCTCATAACCAAGAACGCGAAACCTTGATACCCCCCCATCAGGAAATATATTCAGACGCACATGGGTGTATGGTTGTTCCGTGTTCTGCAACTCATTCAAGAACCGATGGTTGCGATGAGCATGCAGTTTCTGTTCCGGAAGAATGGTATGCCATTGCACAGGATCCGTTGCATCTTCAGGGTTATCCCCGGCAAAGGTACAGGCCTCCAGGCTGCAACGGTCAGGGTAGTTACCCTTGAAGTGCAGGGTATCCACTTCTACGCGATGAATAGTGCCGGGCAGAGCCAGCTTGACCATCATCCAGTCATTGCCCCCCTGCCGCCGACGTCTGGTTTCCCAGCCATTATGCATATCAACACCACGCCCTGGCAGTAACAGGTTTTGCATAGGGCCAAAGAATGAGTCACTGCAGGCTACGGAGCGGCCACCGTTCATCAGTGCCGCCAGATCCAGGGGCTCACCCGGTAAGCGATGGCGCTGATCAAGATAAACCTTGCCATAAACCCGGAGACGGGCGACACCGCCATCGGGGTAAATTCGCAGACGAATATGGCTGGCTACTCTCGGAGACTGATCCAGAGTAATCAGGTTTCGGCAATCGGGCTTTACGTCCACCCGATCCGTCAGCGGTAGCCAGTTGCTCTGTTCGTTGGGATCGGCATCATCAAGCAGGTAGTCCAGCTGCACTGCGCCGGGGGCATTACCTTTAAAGTGACGTGTATCAATATCCAGCGCTTCGATTTCACCCACAGCAGCCAGGCGCACAATAACCCAGTCACAGCCATCAAAACCCGGTGCATCGCGACGGCGGCGTGACTCCCAGCCATCCATCCATTTGCCGTAGGCCGTATATTTTTCTGGCAGAAATACCGGGTCTTCAGCCAATAGCAGGTTATCTTTTTCGGCAAAGAAATCATCGCTGCAGTCGAGAACATCCCCACCCAGCGCACGGGCTGCCAGATCAATTCTTGTCTGCTGCCAGTGTGCGGCGAGATCATCAGAAGAGTTATTCATTAATGTGTTGAACCTGCTGTTATTATTTTTACGGTCTAAAGTGCCAACTTGTGTGAGCTTTGCGGCACTTTATCCTGATAGAATAGGTTTTATTATTTGACCATTTAGTCAATTTTTTGAGCATTTATGCCATAGAACCCATCAGGCAGGCAATAAAAAAATGGAGAGCCCAATGACGTTCGACCCTCTTTTAACGACAGATGACTACCCAAGAGACCTGGCTGGTTATGGCAAAACGACGCCTGATCCCCAGTGGCCGGGCAATAGCAGAATAGCGGTTCAGTTTGTTATCAATTACGAAGAAGGCGGCGAGAACTGTATTCTTCACGGTGATGAGGCATCGGAGGCATTTCTCTCGGAAATCATTGGTGCTCCGGCTCATAAGGGCATGCGTCATATCAGTATGGAGTCGATCTATGAGTACGGCTCAAGGGCCGGGTTCTGGCGACTTCACCGGCTGTTCTCACAGAGGCAGATACCGGTCACTGTGTACGGTGTTGCCATGGCCATGGCGCGTAATCCGCAAGCTGTCAGAGCCATGATGGAGTCCGGTTGGGAGATTGCCAGCCATGGTTATCGCTGGATTGACTATCAGTTTATGGACGTTGATGAAGAGCGTCGCCATATGCAGGAAGCGATTCGTCTGCACACCGAAGTAACCGGTAAGCGCCCAACCGGCTGGTATACCGGGCGTTGCAGTCCAAATACCGAGCAGCTGGTGGTGGCAGAGGGAGGGTTTTTATATCACGCCGATAGCTATGCCGATGACCTCCCCTACTGGGATACCCGGTTTGGTAAACCCCAGCTGGTGGTTCCCTATACGCTGGACTGCAATGATATGCGCTTTGCCACCACCCAGGGTTTTAACAGTGGCGATCAGTTCTTCAGTTATCTGAAAGACGCTTTTGATGTACTTTATGAAGAAGGTGCCACGGCTCCCAAAATGCTCTCAATAGGCCTTCATTGTCGTTTGGCTGGACGACCGGGGAGAGCGGCAGCCCTGACCCGTTTCCTGGATTATGTGCAATCCATGGAGCAGGTATGGCTATGTACACGGGAACAGATTGCCCAACACTGGCATACTCATCATCCTTATAATCGATAACACTGGTTGGTAATTTTCAGGGAGAGCGGTGTATGGACAGTCTGATTGATATTCAGGCCGGGGCAAAGGCATTGGACAGTATTCGTGCCAATGGTTTGCCCCAGGAGAGTGTCAAGGTCATGGTAGGCGCTTCTGGTGGTCCAAAGTGGTTTGTGCTCAGTGGCCTGGATAAAGCCCTGCTGGGCGAATACTTCCGCGACAGAACATCACCGCTGGATCTGATTGGCACGTCCGCCGGCAGCTGGCGTTTCAGCTGTTACTGCCAGAATGATCCTCTGGCTGCCCATGAGCGTTTTGAACAGGGCTATATTTATACCAGTTATTCCAGCAAGCCAGATGCTGCTGAAATAAGTCGTAAAGCCAGAGAGTTGGTAGAAACCATCGTTTCCTCCGATAGTGTTGGACAGATTCTTGATAATCCCGTTTTTCGTTTTAATCTGATTGCCGTGAGAAGCCATGGACTGACCGCTTCTGAGCGTAAACCGCTACAACTGGCCGGCCTGGGGCTTGCCGCTACGGGTAATTTGATTAATAGAAAATATTTGTCGTCCTTTTTTACCCGTACTCTTTTCTATCATCCAGCCTATGACACTTCAGATAAGCCTGCTTTTTACCATGCCGATGATCTTCCCACTGAGCATGTACGACTGACGGCAAATAATATGGTGGATGCCATTATGGCCTCTGGCTCCATTCCGGCGGTGATGCAGGGTGTAAAGAATATCTCTGGTGCGCCCGCAGGCTGCTATCGGGATGGCGGGCTTACCGATTACCACTTCGATATGCGCTTTCATCAGGGTGATGGTCTGGTGCTTTATCCACACTTTTATTCAAGGATGATTCCCGGCTGGTTTGATAAGGCCTTAAAGCATCGCAGGCCGTTGCCGCAGAATACCGACAATATGGTACTTGTCTCGCCATCACAGGCATTTGTTGACCGGCTTCCCTATGGAAAAATACCCGATCGCAATGATTTTGCCCGATTTACCTACGATGAACGGGTGCGCTACTGGCAGCGGGTGGTCAATGAGAGCAAGCGGCTGGGGGATGAATTTCTGGAACTGGTCGCGGGTAATAAAGTACGACAGGTGGTTAAGCCCCTGGTTTAACCACCTGAGGATTCACTGCTGCAACCGGGGTTGCAGCTCAGGCCATACATTGTTTAACAGGACTGGCTGAGCGGCTTCTGTCGGGTGAATTCCGTCCGGTTGATTGAGTGAATCATTGCCTGCAACGCCATCCAGGAAGAAGGGAATCACTGGTACGTCCCACTTTTTACCCAGCCCATGAAAAGTTTCTGTAAAACGTCGGGTATAGACCGGTCCATAGTTGGGTGGGATCTTCATTTCAAAGAGAATAATGTCAGAATTGTATTCCCGGGTCAGGGCGATCATCTGATCAAGGTTGGATTTGATGGTTTTCAGCGGCTTTCCCTGCAGACCATCGTTGGCACCCAGCTGCAGTAACACCAGGTCCGGGTCGGTCTGTGCCAGCGTTTTCCTGAATCGGCTCAGGCCTCCGGCGGTGGTTTCGCCACTGATACTGATATTGGCAATTTTCCAGGGGTACTGATGGCTGTCGATTTTTTCCTGAAGTAATTGCACCCAACCCCGATTGATATCCGTAAGACCGTAGGCAGCACTAAGACTGTCGCCATACACTAATAGTGTTTTTTCTGAAGCTGACAGATTGATGGCCGGAAGGGACATTAAAACAAGAGTAAACAGCCTTGAGCCAATAGAAAGCCTTGGGCTGATAAAAGGCTTTGAGCTGGTGAAAAGACGACGAAATAAGGATTTTCTCATGAATGATGCGCTCTCCGGTTCCCGCAACACTCTCACCTCTGAGACCGCCGCTGAAACCACTCCATCGATAGAATCTGATTCACTGGCGGTGACTGCCTCAGGCCTGGAAAAGACCGTGGTTGCCCGTGATAACCGACTCACCATCTTGTCCGGACTTGACCTTCAGATCAAGTCTGGTGAATCCGTTGCGATTGTAGGGACCTCCGGCTCAGGCAAGTCAACGCTGCTGGGTATTCTGGCAGGGCTGGATTTGCCCACGGCAGGCAGTGTCAGCCTGGCCGGAAAACGCATTGATCATCTGGATGAAGATCAGCGGGCAACGGTGCGCGGGCAGCATACCGGGTTTGTTTTTCAGTCATTCCAGTTGCTTGCCAACTTAACGGCACTGGAAAACGTTATGTTGCCCCTTGAGCTGGCGGGTGTGGATAACCCCGGTGAACGGGCCAGGAAACTGTTAACCCGTGTCGGTCTGGAGCACCGGCTGGAGCATTACCCGAAACAACTGTCCGGTGGTGAGCAGCAACGGGTCGCCATTGCCAGGGCATTTGCCGGGGAACCGGATATTCTCTTTGCCGATGAACCCACCGGCAATCTGGATGAGAAAACCGGTGAAAGCATTATTGAACTCCTGTTTGAAGTAAATCAGGCCAGCGGTACCACCATTATCCTGGTTACCCATGATATGGACCTTGCCAGACGGTGTCAGAGAATACTGAAATTGCACGGCGGTCGTCTGGAGGCGGTGGTATGACGGTGAACAGTTCCTCCGCAAGTCTTAAGCACAATAAGGTTATCCACAAGCCGAAAAGTACCGTCGGACTCGCCTGGCGTTTCCTGCTCAGGGACTGGCGCTCCGGCGAACTCTGGCTGCTGGTGGCGGCCCTGTTGATGGCGGTGGCGATCAGTACCGCCATTGCCCTGTTCAGTGATCGTCTGCAACTGGCTCTTGGACGACAGGTGGCAGAAGTACTGGGTGCGGATATGTTGATTCGCAGCCCGGGACCGGTGCAGCCAGAGATTCTCGAAGCAGCGAAAAAGCAGGATTTAAAGTTATCCACAGTGCTTGAATTTCCCTCGGTGGTGATGGCCGGGGATGAAATGCAGATGGTCTCTGCCAAGGCTGTGGAAAACAATTATCCACTGCGTGGACATATTCGTACGGCCGATCAGCCCTTTGCCCCGGACCAGATCGTCAATGACACTCCCAATCCGGGTGAAGCCTGGCTTGAGCCCAGGCTTTTTCCTTTACTGGGCGTGGCTATCGGCGATCAGGTGATGCTGGGGAATACCTGGCTGACCATTACCCGGGCAATCACCCTGGAAACCGATCGGGGAGGCGATTTTTACAGTTTTTCGCCCAGGCTGATGTTCAATATGGCGGACCTGGAAAGTACCGGCATTATCCAGCCGGGCAGCCGGGTCAGTTGGAAAACGCTGATGGCAGGTGAGCTTTCATCACTGGAACAATTCAAGGCATGGTCCAAAAGTCGTCTGGATACCAGTGAACAGTTGCTGATGGCCGACGACAGTCGACGTGATCTGCGCAACTCGGTGGTGCGGTTGAAGCAGTTTCTTGGCCTGGCCAGTATGGCCGCGATGCTGCTGGCTGGCGTTGCGGTGGCCATGGCCAGCCAGCGGTTTGCAGAGCGCCGTTTTGATAGTTGTGCGGTGATGCGTTGCCTGGGAGCCAGTCGCCAGCAGGTGCTGAGACTGTTGCTTGGGGAGCTGGCTTTTGTGGCGGTGCTGGTGGCGCTTCCCGGCGTATTGATTGGCTGGTTGCTTCAGGAAGGGATTGTCCAGTTGCTCAGGGGGGTATTGCCCGCCTGGCTGCCCGCAGCGGGCATCATGCCGATGGTGATTGGTGGGCTCACCGGGGTGATTACCCTGGTCGGCTTTGGGCTTGCGCCACTGTTACGGCTGCAGGACGTTTCGCCACTGAGGGTCTTAAGACGTGACCTGTCGCCTGCGCCTGCCGCTTCCTGGCTGGTATACGGTTTCTCGTTAATGGCGGTGTTTCTGCTGCTCTGGTATCACACCGGCGAGGTGGTGATGGCGCTGATTCTGGCCGTGGCTTCGGGGTCAGTGCTGATGATGATCTCCCTGGGCGTGCAATTGCTGCTTACTCATCTGGGCAATCGTCAGAGGCTTGCTGCCCTGCCGGTGTTCTGGCGTCCCGGGGTCAGCAGGATTATCCAGGGTAAAGGCAAGACCTCGGCCCAGCTTCTGGCATTTACCCTGACCTTTATGGCCATGGCGGTGGTGCTGCTACTGCGCACCGATCTGCTTGATCGCTGGCAGAATGAGTTGCCGGACGAGACACCCAACTACTTTGCCATGAATATCCAGCCGTCTGATGTTGACGCATACTCTGAGTTTCTGACCATTAATGATGTGGATACCAGTCAGCTCTATCCGATTATCCGTGGTCGTCTGGTTCGCATTAATGATGTGCCCGTCAGGGAGGCAGTAACCAAAGAGCAGGAGAACCATAACGCCCTGAACCGTGAATTGAACATGACCTGGTCAGAAACGTTGCCGGAAAGTAACCGGATTGAACAGGGCGAATGGTGGGAACCCGGCAGCAATGAAGGGCTTTCCATTGAGGCAGAAATTGCTGAAAACCTGGGTATTGATCTGGGTGACCGGCTGACGTTTATGGTGTCAGGCAATGAGTTTACCGAAACGGTGAGCAGTATTCGTTCGGTCCAGTGGGAGTCTTTCCGGCCTAATTTTTACATGATTTTTCCTGAGGCCGTTTTACAGAATCTGTCGGCTACCTGGTTGAACAGCTTCTATCTGGATGCAGAGGATAAACTGCTGCTCAATGGTTTGGTCACTCAGTTTCCCACCATGACCTTGCTGGACCTGGATGCTGTGATTAGCCAGGTTAAGAAGATGCTGGCGCAATCAACCATTGCTGTCGAAGCAATGCTGGCGGCACTGCTATTGGCAGGGTTGCTGGTGATGATGTCCGTGATTGAATCCAGCATTGATGAACGCCTGCACGAAGGCGCATTGATTCGCTCACTGGGAGGAACCCGTCGTCAGCTCTTGATCATGCAGATCGGCGAGTTTGTTCTGTTCGGTGTTCTGGCGGGTTTACTGGCAGCCTGCGGTACCGAGCTTGCCAGCTATTTGCTCAATACCCGGGTTTTCCAGTTGCGTTGGGAACCTGCCTGGTTTATCTGGTGTGCATTACCCCTGTTTGGTGCCGCTGTTCTGGGTATTGCCGGATGGTTGGGGATTCGCCGGGTCATCAGCCAGTCTCCTGCAAATATTTTGCAGGAGGTGTGAGCCAAATTGCATCTGCACAAAAAATGAACAGGCATTGTTTTGCCCAGTAACCGTAAGGGATAAAAGGATTTATCCACAGCTCATTCAGGGAGTTGATCAGGGAAACTGTGGAAATCTGTTCACTATCTGGATTAACCTGAAGAAAACACTACCTCAGGGAAGGAGGTTACTATGGCGTGGGTAATGGATGGCGATGTCAAAGGGCTCAGTGGACCGTTCGCACGGGAAGACAGTATGGAAGGAGTGGCGACGGCGGTCTCTGCCGATTCGCTGCCCATTGAGGATGAATCCTACCTCTGCCTGTTATGCCTGCGGGACAGTACTGAGCGGATCATCATGCTCTACTTTAATTACATCAAGTTGCGCCAGGAAATATCAAGAGACACGCCTGCCGTGCTGATCGGCATGCTGATGGTCATGCAGGAAAAACACAAGGGTCTGCAGGAGAAGCTGCTGCATTACTACCCGGGATACATGGCCGCTGGAAAATGGCACGATCGGGATGAGCAAAATGAATGCCTGGGGTATCTCAGTGAAGATAACCGGCAATCCTTACAGCAGATCTGTCTGACCGAGATGAAGATGATGATATTGATATCACAAATGATGGAACGCTGAGGATTTGTCCCAGAATAACTTGATCATTTTACTCTCTGGGAAAAGGTCGCCACCCGCTGCCCGTAAAAGCGCAAGCGGTTTCAGCTTTTCGGGTAGCGGGTAGCGTCTGTAGAAGTGTTGAAGTTATTTCAGGGCCGTTCCTAACCAGTGTATGGTTTCAATGAGTTTGACGTGTACAATCTCCGTTCACCCTGAGCGGAGTCGAAGGGTGCTTGGCACGATCTATCAGAGTCCTGAGTTTCCACCCTTCGACAGGCTCAGGATGAACGGAGCGTACGGGTATTAACGCTTTTCTGCACTAGACATTGACAGGTTGCGCACAGGTTTATGTGGATAACCTGTGCGCTACCTGTATAAGTCCTGTTGCCAGTTATGAATAAGTTTATTTGTGTATAAGCAGGTGTGGACAAACCGAAAACAACAGTCAGGCAGGAGAACCCAGAAAATCAAAACACGTGGATAACGGGGCTGTTAATCGTGGCCCCCTGAACCATCCGCTTTCTCAGAGGATTTATCACCATCCGTTTTGGAGCGCAGGAGTTTTTTAAACTGCTCTGCCAGATCCGTCTGCCCTTTGATCTGACTTCTTTCGACGATCGGGGCATCAAAATCTTTCAGCAGCGTGATTTGGTTAGGTGTGATGCCAATAAGAAGATCTTTGCCACTCACCCGAACCAGAGTCAGGCGTGACTGATTCGTTAGAGGCGCACTGGATAATAACTCGATATCTTTGCCCATGGCCGGCAGTTTGGGGTTAAGCCGCTTGACCAGCCAGGCCAACGCAAAAATCAGGCTGACCACCATCAGCATGGGCATGACAACCTGAAACAGATCCAGTTCACTGACCGGATTGGCAGGCTCTGCTGTCTCAGCCATCAAGCTGGCGGGCAGAAATAACAGGAAAGCGTAATATTTGCATAATTGTCTCATGCTAATGACTATAAAGCTCTCCCGGCTCAGAGTGCAAGCTTCTGATTTGGTTTATATTCTGCGCAATGGTGAAATCCCCTGCTGCTCATTGGCTCATCTTATTAAATCAGTGATTTTAAATGGATTGTCCAGACGTGGATCAATTGACTCCTGATATTCAGATAGTCTTTAAATATCAATAGATTAATAGTACCAGGGGATTTACTACCCTGGTATTTTTATCTCTTTAATGAACTATTGTCCTCAATATTGATCTAAAAGAAGTAATTAGAAAATCATTCGAACCTAATCAGGCTTAAGATATGATTTCTTAACGAATGCAATGACTGTTGCTTGAAGTAAGCGAAACAATGAATCCTTGTGGAATACAGGAAATCCATAAGCTGATTAAAACCCCATACGGTTAAAAAATCTTTCCAGAGTATTTAAGGAGTAAAAAATGGATAATAAGGTTGGGAATAAAGGTTATGGAACAACAAGTTCTTCTCCTGGTGTTGGCCCCTCTGAATCTGCAAGGCGCAGGCATGAAACGGGTACTCATGAAAGATATAAACATCACGCTAAAAATGATGGCACAGAACAACCTGCTCCCTCGCGGCAATTCGCAGGTCGTCCCTGTTCAACAAGGCTGGCGCGGCCTTACGGAGTTTCAGGCAGCACGGGGCCCGGTTCTGTAATCGGCGATATTTCAGGACCTCGACTTGCACCAAAAACCTCTGCTTATTCAATAAGCCAACTGGCTGCAGTTACCCAGTTATCTCCACCCCACAACCGAAGTTCTGCCACTGACTCCTCTGCAAAGTCTTTGAGTGATATTGCCAGGGTATGTTGTGAAATCTTCCATAAAGAAATTTACCCAAGACTCCAATTTATGAATGATGTAATTGAACAGGATGTTCTTAAGGCTGTGTCGACACTGCAAAACTCAGTCACAGTCATGCAGCATTTAAAGGCGTTGAAACCTGATACGAAATTAGATATCGAACACAAACGGGCCCTCGAAGAGGTGGCCACAGCATACCTGACTATGCCAGTTGCCGGGACGACCAATTCTGAAACGGGTTCAAGAGCAAAGAAGTCTGAGTCAACAGTTGAGGGGAATTGGCAAAAATACTCACCCAGGTACGACCTGCGAGCTCAAACCGCTGCCAATAGACCGGGACAATCAGAGGCAACAAACGCTCCTCCACCACCGAAAGTAAAAATTAAACGCCCGGTACTTACCCGATCCAGGCAATCACCGGGTATGGGAACTCAAAGAGAAATACAGGATGCCCGGTCAGATCGGTTTAAACCACAAGCTCGGCAATGTGTGCCCATTCCACCGACTAAAAATAAGCAAGATCGGCCACTGACACCGGTTGCAGATCCATCTGATGATGCTTTCCTGGGTCTGAGTGGTGAGGATCTGACCAAATCTCTCTTGTTTGACATCAGGATTGGCCGGGCGGCTGCCAATTCGATAAAGCATGCCAGACAGCCTGAAGAACTGTCTCCAAAGGTCAGTTCACAACATAAGAACGTTACGCCCCCGTTTATCCAGACTGATTTACCAGGGGCTCATGCATCGACTCCGCTAACGGCTAATGCTTCAGGCTCCTCCGCTTTCCGTTTGCACCCATCGGCACAGAAAAAGCAGGAAACCCCGCTTATTCCACCGAGCTCTCACTTCCGGCCAATCAGGCCTGAAGCGAATGTTGCTGCCACTTCCGCTTTGGCAAAAGGCCTGAATTTGCCGAAAGCCCCAGATCCCGGTGGAGCAAGGCGAAAGCATCCAATACCGAGAGTGGGCAACTGGTCTACAGCACCGGTAACCACGGCAGGTTCAGATGCTGCCCTGAAAGAAGTTCGACACAGCCCTGTTCAGCGGTTTACTCAGAGCTCACCGGAAGCTGACTCTAAACATTTGGGGCGTGCAACCAGAGATCAAGTCATAGAAGCTGTTGGAGGTCGTCACACCATTGCCCCTGACTCCAGGTGCTCTGAGAAAGATGAAGGCGGTTACGACTTAAGTGAGGCTCTTTGGGAGGCAATGAATGAAGAGGTAGGTCTTCCTTCATCTGGTCACAGCTCAGGATCTAGTCCAGATAGTTCATGGCATTTCGTAGACACTAAACCAGATGGGCATGGTGGTACTGGATATCTTATCCGCGCCGAAACTCAAGCTACCCATTGGCCGGACCATCCGCAAAGACAGGCAGCGGAGCCTTGGGTCGCCCTGGGCATGAATGACCCGACTCCCTCTCTGGTATTTGATTTAAATAATCAAAAGATTGATACGTCAGCGCTGCCTGATCAATCCGAGAATACCAGAATCACTGAGGCGCAAATCCCGAAAATAATGAAACAATTTAAAAAGTCAATTCCTATGGATGCCGCTACCGAGGAAAAGATATGGCGCAATATTGGTACTATAGAACTGACTACCACGGAGGTTAAGGCAGCCATTCATGGTGGTAGAGATTCACTTTGTATTGTTCTGGCAAAATGTCTTGAGAGGCCACCATTACCACAACAAGCAGTCTCTCATGCCGACGGACGTAACACTCATCCAGGTGAAGCAACGGTAAGACAAGCAGGCATTCAAGCAAGAAACAATAACTGTAGCCTTGCATCCTTCTTTATGTGTCTTTCACATGATGGCGTGCTGGATACCTTGATTAGTGATGCCAATCATAGAAGTGAAACACTTCAACATTCAAGGAAATATAATGATGCCAGATCCCTGGAAAGGTTAGTTAGCCTACTGAAGAAATTCAATACTGGTGGCAATACTGATAAATATATTCCAAATAATGAACTTGATAAGATCAGAGTACACTTTAGCCTGAGAGCAACCGAATTGAAGAGTGAAGCTATCGATTTTGCTTTCAATAATAAAGGGGAGTTTGTAAGGCTTGTGGTTGAATCGGAATTTATCAATGGCACAAAATTAATAAATGACAATAAAAAAGCGGCAATTTTATTAGCAATATCAGCAGTTCCAAAACATGGTTCATTATACGCTACGGTTATCTCTCTTCCTGATTCATCTACAGGTTGTATGGTTCTCAAAGGCACTCCTCTGGTTGCAGGTCAACAGATAACTAAAGCTGATCTTAAGGATTTGAAATTTGTACCCTTTGGAGAACAACTGGAACACAATGAGCTTATTAACAGGATGCTCAGTGAAATCTATGGGTATTTGAATACTGAAGCCGAGCCGTTACAAAGTATATCGCAATTAGAGCGTGTACCCATGTCACTCAAACAAAAAGTCACCTTGATTGAGATGTCTCATGATCGTAAAGAATTAGAAAAAACTACCAGAAAAGCACCAAATTTTAATACTGCCATAAAGGAGGAAGAAGTTCCTGGAAATTTAAAACTCAAAAAAAGGGAAACCAAACCTCACGAGTACAACAGGAATACTATCGGACAGACTATTGAATATTATCATAATGAAAATGACATCCTGAGTTTAAAGCTGACGAAGGAGCACCATCATGCACATAAGGGTGTAATCCGCAAGAATTTTGAGTACTTTGATAAGGACGGGAATCTGTCCGAGAAAATCATCCTTGGAATGGATAAACACTGTCTGCTTGAGACTCCTTTCGTTCGTTCCAGAGAGTCAGAAAAAGTTGAAAACGGAGAAAGAATCAAAGTTGCAGAAGTGCTGACTGGATATTCACAAAACACTCCACATTCAGGAAATGTAGTAACAACGAAAACAAAGAGAGCGGATAACTTTCAAGATTTGATCGATATCTTTATTGATGGCTTGAAAGGTAAATACAGTAACGGTGCTTTAAAAGCACTTTTACCGGAGGGAAAAGATGATTGTCCGGAAGTCATATTCATGGTCATACCTAATGAGGGTAAACACAAAAGGTGTAAATTAGACTGGCAAAAGGATGTTAGCCTGCCCACGTTACAAGGTGACAAAAAAGTCACTTATGGAGCCGATGCCATGGTTACGATTGCTGAAAGCCACTTTTTAGCCTGGCTAAGAGATCGTAAAAACGGGCTGCTTCACTATACGGACTCCATGGGCGATAGTGAAGACAATGTTACGATTCCTGTGGTGGTTACGATGCCGGATCAGAATACAGAAGCCGCGCTACAAATTGCTGATCAAAAGGTCAATGACATTCATAGACACTTCAGAGAAGCCGAAGGAAAGCTAAAAGCGCTTGATAGCCAGATAGCTTTGGTGATGTTAAAGCGAAAAGATTAAAGAACGCTGAGCCATTTAATAAATGGCTCTTTTTTTGCCCCCTTTTCAGATTTTTGCGGCGTCTGCCCACTGCTCAATGTCAGGCTCAAGGTAAGCATGCTCCAGCGCTTCGATAGCCCAGTCCTGTCTTTCCGATAATTTTCTTAGCAGTCGAAGAGAAACCACCTGAACGGCGGGTATCTGGCTCCAGATACTTTTAGTCAGGCATCGCCAGTGGTTGGGTTCCAGACGTTTTGGCTGCTCCAGTTGCGTTTTACAGGTTTCACAGAGCATCAGACAGTGGTCGTAATCTGGCTCACCGGGTACAGGCTCTACCTCATAGATCGACAGTGGAACGCCGGACGCTTCACACAGTTCACATTTCGATTTTGCCCGCCGTGCCAGGTCCTTTCCCAGCATACTCAGGGCACTCTGTCGCTCCTGATGCTTTAGTAGCCCTTTGGCCATGGTTTATCCTCCAAAAATTTCTTTATCGTTACATCGTGACCGCTTGCAGTCTCTGGATAATCAGACAATGATAAGTTGATCGATATCTGGCTGGCTGCGAGCTTATGACTCTGAATGTGAACAGGGTAAAAACTGCGAACAGGGATGACTGGTTAATTCCTGTGGATTATCTGGTAATTCATTATACAGCGGTAGACCTGAAAGATACGCTGGACATTTTTATGAACCCTGAGTCCTGTGCGTCTTCACATCTGGTGATCGATACGGATGGTGAGATTTATGAACTGGTTGACTGTCTGGATGGCCATGTCTATCGCGGTTGGCATGCCGGGGTTAGTGAGTGGGAAGGCGTTCAGGGGTTCAATGACTGCTCTATTGGCATCGAGCTGGTGAATTATAACGGTAATGTATTCCCGTTTACCGAAGCACAGTACCGGTCGTTGCAGCAGGTGATGGCCAGGTTCAAAGAACACTACCCTGATTTGCGCGACCCTGAGAGGGTGCTTGGTCATGAGCATATTGCCGGCTTTCGTGGCAAAGCTGACCCCGGCATACTGTTTGACTGGCCCCGTTTTTACCGAGAGAACTACCCGGGGCCAGAGGCCCCCTGCCGTCCTGCGCTATGCCCGAAAGCACTGCAAGAGAGTTTGCTGCAACTGCAAAAGAGTGAGCCTGAATCGCAAACAGAAAAAAGCCAGTTCTGGCGTTCGGTCAGTTTGCTGACAGAAACGACCATTCGTCTTATTGCAGAGGCTAAGACAGGCTCTTGATGCATCAGTCAAGACTATGTTGATCCTAGGAGGCTGACCGAGAATAGACTGCCCTACTGCGGTGGCAGCAAATTGAGGGCAAAAAGTCGGAAATTTTCTGCCATCCTCGCTACGGGCGCTATTCTCGGTCAGCCTCCTAGACCCAGAAGCTGCTCTCCAACGGGCGTCAGTTTAGCGGGCTCCCCGGGTTCCGGGTCCTGTTGATACGGAAAGTTACGCCAGCGCTCAGGCGCTCTTTTATCACGCCATAGCTGAATACGCTCTTCCCGATTATCTTCGGTACCCGCCGGGAACATGGAGATATATTGGGTAAGGCGTGGCTTTGAATGGTGGTTCAGGCTGCTGGCATGGGGCAGGCGTGAGTCCCAGAGAATGAAGGTTCCGGCCTTGCCCGCCAGATGGACAATATCATGGCCTTTCAGCTCTTCATCGGTAAAGAGTAGAGAGTTGCGATCCAGTGTCGTTTGTTTCCCGGTGTAAAGGCTGGGAACACAACGGAATGCCCCCTGATTTTCCGCCGTATCCGTCAGGTAGAGAATCCCCTGGTATCTTGGCAGGAACACTTTTTCCGGATGGCTGTCCAGGTGGATCTGACTGTCGTCTTTCTTATCCGGGTGCTCCGGACGCCAGGGTGGTTTGAAGGAGGCTCGATCCAATCTTACCCAGAGATCGTCTGTCTTTAAAAGGTCAGCATACAATCGGTAGACAGGCTCATACTGGCGGATATCCCAGAATGCCTGATGATGATGAATGGGCACAATACCATTACTGCCCAGGTTTTTCCGGTACCAGGTTGTGGGATCATCCAGATCAACCTCCAGAAAGTCAGTAATGGCTTTGATAACGGGCTGGAGTAACTGCCCGGGCACCAGGTCAGGAACGATGATGTAACCTTTTTCCTGCAGTTCGCTTTGATCAATCATTACTCAGGTCCCTTATTTATTGGCTTATTGCGGAACGTTTTCAGTGCAGCGTTGACTCCAGTGTCTGAGCCTCATCAAACTCTGAAGGCAGGCTGTCATCAAGGCTATCCAGCAAGGCCATAACTGTTTGGCGGATAATATCCGTGTTCTTGTTCAGCTTATGGTATTTGACAATGCTGATCAGCATTTGTGCCAGGGGATAAATCCGAAGATGGTTTTTAATATCGGCTGGGGATATTTTTCCTGTTGCCCCTTCAACGTAGTCATTGGCACCCCGGGTAAATCCTTTGTGGGCTGACTCGAGAAGGTCCATCGCTGAGCGGTTATCGGCGCTGTCCATCAATGATTGGAGCAGGGTGTTCAATGGTTCTTCGTTGTTATGGGAATGGTTATGAGACATCTCTACAGCTCCTGTGAAGGTTCTGTAGAGACTAAAATTCCATTAATGGCGTTGGTATCCGTATATTTGCCAGTGTCATGATGATCAGTACCGTGTAAGCGCGAGTAATCAGGACATTCTCAGTAGTTAAGCGCGTTAAACGACTGGATGAAACTGCGGGCATGATGGGTTTCATGAGTGAACTGCCGCAGATTCAGGTTTTCATGAATGTAGGTTGGAAAATCCTGTAACGAGGTCTCTTTTTCCATATTGCAAAAACCCATGGACCAGTCCTGAAAGCTGCGGCAGGCCGCAGGCGCAGATATGATTTTGATGATATTGTGGTGGCGGCTATCTTTGCAGATTCCCTGATATACCTGCAGCACATGCTGTTTTGTTCCTTCCAGCATCTGCAGGAAATTACCGCCTTTGTACAACAGCATTCCGGTAATATCCAGGCTCAGGTTATTGTCTCTGCTTTCGTTCAGCAGAGCGAGCAGGCTGTCATTGTTCATCAGTTGACTGGCAGAACTGACATAAATCAGATAATAAAGTGATTGTTCCATTCACTGTAACCCTTAATCCATTACAATCATTACCCGGGCGTTCAGCCCTGTTAATTTTTTACCAGATTAACCTGACATTAAAAAGTGATAAAAAATGGCGAGGGCAACCGCTCTAACCAGGACACGGACTGCTTTGGAACAGATGTTATGATCCGTCCACAGACAACAGGCTTCTGGCGTACAACGTTTACACTCTGCCTTGGCTCCTTTATGGTGTTTGCCAATCTTTATATCAGCCAGCCTCTGTTGCCAATGCTGGCGTATAGTTTCCATTTGACGGCACTGGAAGCCAGCTTCAGTTTTACCATCACAGCGTTCATGCTGGGGTTTGCTCATGATATTAAAACGATTACGCCTGAAGAATAAGGCTGACCGCCGCCTGAAACTCGGGCACCTGTGGATATACAGTAATGAAGTGGATACGCAGACCACACCACTGAGCAGCTTTGCTGTGGGTGAGTGCGTACTGGTTGAAAACTCCTTTGGCAAGACGCTGGGTACGGCTTATGTGAACCCCAATAGCCTGATCTGTGCCCGCCTGGTCAGTCGGGAAGCTGACCGGCCACTGGATAAGGCGCTTTTGATTGATAAAATTAACGTTGCTCTCAGTCTGCGCGAGCGATTGTTTGAAAAGCCCTATTACCGGTTAGTTTATGGTGATAGTGACGGATTGCCCGGGCTGGTGGTTGACCGGTTTGATGAGGTACTGGTGGCGCAGATATCCACGGCGGGTATGGAGCAGGTTCGGGATGACGTTGTGGAAGCGTTAAACCAGGTTCTGAAATCTAAAGGTATTTTGTTCAAGAACCGTGGCAATGCCCGCAAGCTGGAAGACCTGCCGCAATATATTGAGGTCGCTTCCGGAGCGGTTCCGGAAGTGGTGGTGCTGGAAGAGAATGGCGTAAGCTTTCAGGCTCCGGTGATGGAAGGCCAGAAAACCGGGTGGTTTTATGATCACCGGCTCAATCGGGACCGCCTGCGGCATTATGTTAAAGGTAAACGGGTTCTGGATGTTTTCAGTTATGTGGGTGGCTGGGGCATTCAGGCGGCGGCTTTCGGGGCGGATAAAGTGACCTGCGTCGATGCGTCTGCCCTGGCATTGGAAAATGTTCATGCCAATGCGGAACTCAATGAGGTTCAGCATAAGGTGGACACTCTGCAAGGTGATGCCTTTGAAGCATTGAAGGCGTTGAAAGACAGCCAGGAACGGTTTGACCTGGTTATTGTTGATCCGCCCGCCTTTATTAAAAAGCGCAAAGATATGAAAGCTGGTGAACAGGCCTATCGTCGCATCAATGAGCTGGCTATGCGTTTACTGGAGAGGGATGGTTATCTGGTGGCAGCCTCCTGCTCAATGCATTTGCACCGGGATAATATGATTGATTTGCTACGGGCTGGCAGTCGTCATATTGACCGTAACCTGCAGATTCTGGATCAGGGGCACCAGGGACCGGATCATCCTGTGCACCCATGCATTCCGGAAACGGACTATATTAAAGCGATTTTTGGCCGGTTAACTGTTCAATAAATGGCCTTTAAGGTTCATAGAGCCACTAACGGAAACTGATAACTGGCCAGCCATGGGCTTCTGCAAAGCTTTTGAGTTCCGGATCGGGGTCGACAGCGACAGGGTTGTCGACCTTCTTCAGCAGCGGCAGGTCATTTTGAGAGTCGCTGTAGAAGTAGCTGCCTGCCATTGAGTGCTCCGGGTGCTGGTTGAGCCATTCCTGCAGGCGGAGTACTTTCCCCTGCTGATAGGTGGGGATTCCGGTAACGTTGCCAGTATAGCGGTTGTCGCTGATCTCCAGGTCAATGGCCAGCAGGGCATCTACCTTGAACTGGTCAGCAATGGGTTTGGTCACAAAGCGATTGGTGGCGGTGATGATCATAATATAATCACCACGCTGGCGGTGGTGTTCTATCCTGGCCAGTGCTTTATCCAACAGGATGGGGCTGATAACCTGTGCCATAAACTGACCATGCCAGGTTGCAAGCGCTTCCAGGGAGTATTGTGTTAATGGTTCAAGGCAAAAATCCAGATACTCCCGGATGTCCATAACCCCCTGTTGATACTGTTTATAAAAACGATGGTTACCTTCCCTGAAGCTTTCACTATCCACCAGGCCATTAGCGGCCATAAACTCTCCCCACAGGGCATCACTGTCGCCAGCAATGAGAGTATTGTCCAGATCAAAGATTGCCAGGGTCATTGTTACTCCGGTTTATTAGTCAGGCCGAGTGTTTCGGGATTATACAGGTTCTTTATCAACCCAAAAGCAATTACCCAATTCTGAATATTAAGTTTTTTGAATTTTTTATTACCAAGACTGTCTAATAGTTTTTTATCGATTGAGTTTTGTTATGGAAAGAAATAGTGGTGTATTACCGGGTACGCCATTTGGCCTGATGAATTATTATGATCACCGCAAAACCGTTCAGACTGATTCAGCTGTTTTTGGCCAACGTCAAGTATCAAACTGCCCCCCTGAAGCAAGAACAAATTATCTGGCTAATGCGAATAGTCAAGATCCGGGATATAGGATTAAGGAAGATCTGTTTAACCTGCTTGATGAGAATGGAGGGCGTTTAGCTCCGAAGCCAGCCCATTATTCGACTCCTCTGAGTCATTTAAATGCCCTGCAAGGCCAACAGACTCATGCGGTGCCGGTGACCGGGTTTTCTCCATCTACGCCTGTTACAACTTGTCTGGTGGATCAGCAAAGAGAGAGCCTCTCTTCTGTGTTTCTGCCAACTACCTGCATGATACCACAGCCGTTTGCAGAGCCTTATGTTCAAACAGTGGATAATAGCTTTAGCCATTTATGGAAGCAAAGGCAGGTATCCAACACAGGGCCTGAAACGGTGGATGGTTATTTAAGCAAACCCACCCCATCGGGAGATCATGTTGCATCAGCTCCTGTTTATTTGATGGAAAACCTGAGTATCGGTGAGCAATCTGGAGCAGTCAGTTTTCCGAACTTCTGGCCACTGGAAGCAGAAGCAAGTGCTGACCCTGTAAAAACACAGGATCTTGCACCTCCCCAGACACCTCATGCAAGTGAATCTGTCGCTTCGACCAACCGTGGTGAAGAAGTAATTACCGCTGCACATTTGGAGTCATCGGCGGCGGATGTACACAGTTCTCAACAACTTCCGGCTTTTTTAAGAAAAAAAATCCTGATTTCCCATTGGGGCTTATTGGAAAGGTATGCAAAGTCTCAGAAAGGAGGGAGCAGTCAATGGGCTAAAGCGTGGCAGAACGCCCTTGATTTTGCCTTGCAGTGCTCTGAGGAGGACTATCACTACAATTTAAATGTGGCGAAAGCTTTAACAAGACTCAAGTATATGGACCGGGCAAAAGAGATTTTGCTTGATCAGCTGGCTAAGTCTAATGATCAGAGATATCTTTTGGGTGTTAATAAACAGTTAGGATTCTTATTTTATAAAGAACAGAGCTACGTCACTTCCATAAAATATTATATGCATGGCTTTGTAGGCACGATGGATGTCCCTAATTATATTTACTCATTTATACATTCCGCAATGAAGCAAACTATTAGAATGTGTGATGACAAACAATTTGTAACCAATGCTGTTTGCTGGTTCAATTACCTGCAGCCAAAGACAAGAAAAAATAAAGTAGAGATCTCTAATTTTATCTTTCCACTCTATTATTCATCTATGTCTTCCTTAGAAGCTTCACAGACTTACACAGAGTATCTGGTGCCAGATCAGATGAAATGGGCCATTACCCGATGGAAAGATCTGGAATCCCTGGCTGCGAGCCTGAAGCCAGGAGATCCTAATTGGTTTGCGTCTTGGACTTGTGCCTTGAATTTTGCTTTGGAGTGTAAAAAGCTGAATTATCATTTCAACCTTAATGTAGCGATAGCATTAACCCGGTTGAATCAGCTGGATCTGGCCATCGACACTCTGTTCCAGCAGTTGTCTGTGCATGAATATGCAAATGAACACACGTACTTCATGGCCATAAATAAGCAACTGGGGTTTATCTTTTTCAGAAAAGGTGAGTATCTGGACTCTATTCATTACTATATGAATTGCTTTGATGGCTCAAGAGCTTTAGCCGACAAGACCTACCAGTATATAACCATCGCCATGCGCGCTTTCCAGGACGACGTGGACCCTGAATTCAGTCGTTCAGCAAATGACTGGTATAACCGGCTTTACTCACAATCAATGGAAGACAAACGGCTGTTCGGGAAGAAACGGACCTCTGTAACAAAGGCCCCCTTGTTACCTCTGGATTCTGCATCCGTGTAGTAGTGCAGTCTATACCGGATATTTTCGAACAGCCTTCTGGTACGTCATGTCAATGAGTTTGATAGTTCCAATCGCCATTCACCCTGAAGGTTTGCTGTATTGTATCCGTTTGTGAAACAATGCGTGATAAGTAATAGTTTAAGTGGCCACCGACAAGTGATTGCGTCTAAATCCTGTTGTTCTTTGAACAGTCAGCTTCATGCCCCGTTTTAGTGTGGGGTTATGATTATGTTCCTGGAAGTGGGAGGGTATTCGTACCATAGGATGGTGGCTCTAAGGTAGCCATATACGTGATTGACATCGATGGATTCAGGCCAAATGTAGGCATTATCCTGGCGAATCATCACGGTCAGTTATTGTGGGCTCGGCGGATCAGGCAGGATGCCTGGCAATTTCCCCAGGGTGGTATCAATGATGGGGAGACGCCGGAAGATGCCATGTACAGAGAGCTGTTTGAGGAGATAGGTCTTCATCCTGAAGATGTAGAAATCCTTGGCTGCACCCGGGGTTGGTTACGTTATCGTCTACCGAGACGTCTCGTCCGACGGGATCAGCAACCGCTGTGCATCGGGCAGAAGCAGAAATGGTTTTTGCTGCAGCTGCTGAGCAATGATGACCGTATTCGGGTTGACCACACGAGGTCTCCGGAATTTGATGGCTGGCGCTGGGTGAGTTACTGGTACCCTCTTGGTCAGGTGGTTTCTTTTAAACGGGAAGTCTACAGGCGGGCGCTGAAAGAGTTGGTACCCAGAATTGGGAAGTTACAGTCCAGAGGGGGGTGACAGGTTGCCATGAGCCTGTCGGACTTAAGCTTCCGTCCAGCCTCCCGGGCCCAATGGATATTTCTTTAAACCTGTGGGCTGCAATAACAGGAAAGATGTTAACAGGCAATATAATTTGCCATGGATTGCTATTGTACTGTTAAAGTAGTTGCAGCAAGTATTAAGTAGTTAACCAAATGAAATCATATATTTCTGACTAAGTTGTCAGTCACTCTGCGGCGTTGCAACTCCGGTCACATAGCTACGGCTATGCTCCCTACGTTGCGCCTTGCATAGCAACTGCCCACTTAGCCAGAAATATACGATTCCATTTGGCCAACTACTTATCAGACCGGATACGTGATAGACATGCTAAACACCCTGCGCAATATCGTACAGGAAGTCAGTTCTGCCTCTGATCTACAGGTGGCACTGCAGATTATTGTGCAGCGGGTTCGTGGTGCCATGAACACCGAGGTGTGCTCGGTCTATCTATACGATTCTGAGAGCACCTCTTATACGCTGATGGCTTCAGAGGGTTTGAACCCTTCCGCGGTCGGACAGGTGACTCTCTTTCATTCTGAAGGTCTTGTTGGGCAGGTGGGGCTGCGGGAAGAGCCCATAAACCTCGAAGATGCCGCTTCTCACCCGAAATTTCACTATATCCGTGAAACCGGAGAAGAGCGATTCACCTCTTTTCTCGGTGTCCCCATTATCCATCACCGTAATACGCTGGGTGTGCTGGTGGTTCAGCAGGTTGAGCAGCGACGTTTTGATGAACATGAAGAAGCGTTTCTGGTCACCATGTCGGCCCAATTGGCAGGGGTTATTGCCCATGCCCAGGCAACCGGCTCGATCAATAATGTCTCCACGCCCACCCGCACAAAACGAATTGCTCGCTTTCAGGGGAGTGCCGGCGCCACAGGGGTAGCCATTGGTGAGGCGGTGGTGATTACGCCTCCGGCCGATCTTGGTGCAGTACCTGAGCGTACCTGCAAGGATATAGATCTGGAACTCGCCTTGCTTGACGATGCACTGGCTGCGGTGCGAAAAGAAATGAAAGACACCGCTGAACGATTGTCTGACCGTTTACCTGCCGAGGAACATGCACTCTTTGATGTTTATCTGAGAATGCTGGATGACCGGGCCCTTGGGCAGGAGATAAGAGAGCGGATTCGGGGTGGATCCTGGGCACAGGGTGCCTTGAGACAGGTGATCGAAGAGCATATCCGCAATTTCGAAATGATGGACGATCATTATCTCCGTGAACGGGCTGCCGACGTCAGGGACCTGGGGCGCAGAGTACTTTCTCATCTCCAGCAGGGAGAGCATGCGAGGGTTGAATACCCGGCGAATACCATTCTGATCAGTGAGGAGCTTTCTCCGGTTATGCTGGGCGAGGTGCCACAGGAGTCACTGGCGGGTCTGGTTTCCAAGCAAGGTTCCAGTAACTCCCATGTGGCTATTCTTGCCCGCGCTTTAGGCGTGCCTACCGTCATGGGGGTGGTTGATCTGCCTTTCCATAAGCTGTCCGGTAAAAAGCTGATTGTGGATGGTAATCTTGGCCTGATTTACTCCTCTCCGGCCCAGGAGCTGCTGGATTATTACACCGAAGTGCTGGAAGAGGAAAATCAGTTCAGTAAGGGATTGGAAGCCATCAGAGATCTGCCCTGTGAGACCCCGGATAATTACCGTATTCCGCTCTGGGTCAACACCGGACTGATGACCGATACCATCCGCTCACTGGACAGAGGAGCTGAAGGTGTTGGTCTGTATCGGACAGAAGTCCCTTTTATGGTTCGGGATCGCTTTCCCAGTGAATCCGAACAGGAAAAGATCTACCGGCACCAGCTTGAAGCTTTTGCGCCACGCCCCGTGACCATGAGAACCCTGGATATTGGCGGTGATAAGTCGCTGAGTTATTTCCCCATCAAGGAAGATAACCCTTTCCTTGGCTGGCGGGGGATTCGGGTAACACTGGATCATCCGGAAATTTTTCTGGTGCAGGTCCGGGCCATGTTAAAAGCCAGCGTGGGGCTGGATAATCTCCGGATTATGCTGCCGATGGTATCCAGTATTTTTGAAGTCGAGGAAGCGCAACACCTCATTCACCGGGCCCATGCGGAAGTGCTTGCTGAAGGCCTGCCAGTCTCCATGCCACCGGTGGGTGTGATGGTGGAAGTGCCCGCTGCCGTTTATATGGTCAAGGACCTTGCACAACGTGTCGACTTTCTTTCCATCGGATCAAATGACCTTATTCAATACCTGCTGGCCGTAGACCGCAACAACCCCCGGGTATCTGACCTTTATCACTCCTTTCACCCCGCCGTACTGCATGCCTTGCAGAAGGTTGCGGACGATGCCCATCAGGAAGGAAAGACCGTCAGCATCTGCGGTGAAATGGCAGGTGACCCTGCGGCAGCGGTACTGTTAATGGCCATGGGCTTCGATATGCTGTCGATGAGCGCCGTGAATCTGTTAAAAGTAAAATGGGTGTTAAGACGCATCGGTATGGATCGTGCAAAAATGATATTGTCGGATTTAATGAAGCACGACAATGCGCAGGTGATTCGCAGCTCCCTGGAACTTGCCCTGTGTAAAGAAGGCATGGGCAAGGTTCTCGGGATCAAGAGCCGACGTTTCTAGGAGGCTGACCGAGAATAGCGCCCGTAGCGAGGATGGCAGAAAATTGAGGATAAAAAGTCGGAAATTTTTAGCGAATAGTGGTTCTATTTGCTAAAAATTTCCGACTTTTTAGACCAATTTGCTGCCACCGCACGACTGCATGGATGCAGGAGCTAGAGCAACGCAGGAGCAGTTACCGCGTAGGGCAGTCTATTCTCGGTCAGCCTCCTAGGCTTCTTCCATCTGCAAGGTCAATTTACCGGAACGCTGGGTAAGATAACTCTCATCTACTTCTGAACCCAGCTTAATCATCAGACGCAAGTCGTTTGCAGAATCAGCATGCCGGATGGCGTCTTCATAGCTGACCTCGCCAAGGTTGTAGAGATCAAATAATGCCTGATCGAAAGTTTGCATGCCCAGCTCCCGGGATTTTTTCATTAACTCTTTCAGTGCATGAACATCCCCTTTGCGAATCATATCCTGGGCCAGGGGGGTATTCAGTAACACTTCTATGGCCGGAAGCCGCCCTTTACCATCCAGAGAAGGAACCAGCTGCTGGGCGACAATGCCCTTCAGATTCAGGGAAAGATCCATCCACACCTGGTGATGATGTTCCGGAGGGAAAAAGTGAAGAATGCGATCCAATGCCTGGTTGGCATTATTGGCATGCAGCGTTGCCAGGCACAGATGGCCGGTTTCTGCGAAGTTCAGGGCATATTGCATGGTATCCTGACTGCGAATTTCACCAATCATAATGACATCAGGAGCCTGACGCAGGGTATTTTTCAGCGCGACTTCATAAGACTTGGTATCAATCCCCACTTCCCGCTGGGTTACAATGCACCTTTTGTGTTGATGGATAAATTCAATGGGGTCTTCAATGCTGATGATATGACCTGTGTCGTTTTCATTACGATAGCCAAGCATCGCCGCCAGGGTTGTCGACTTCCCCGTGCTGGTAGCGCCCACCAGGATAACCAGCCCTCGTTTGACCATGGTCAGGTCTTTCAGGATAGGTGGAAGTTTCAACTGTTCAAAACCGGGTATTTTCTCTTCAATTCGGCGCAAAACCATCCCTGACTGGTTTCTCTGCTGAAAAGCACTGACCCGGAACCGGCCAATACCCATTTTGGCAATGGCAAAGTTACACTCATGCTTCAGCTCAAACTCCAGGCGCTGCTTCTCATCCATTACCCCAAGCACAAAATCTTTTGCTTCTGCGGCCGTCAACGGTGTCTTGTTGACAGGTATCAAACGTCCGTCAAGCTTGACACTGGGAGGATAGCCGGCAGTGATAAACAGATCCGATGCTTTTTTTACGGCAACCAGTTTTAATAATTTTTCAATATCCATTTATCATCACATTGACGTTAAAAGACAGCCCGGTGCTCACTCCCGGCAAACGGTGATCTGAAAGACCTAGGAGCCTGCCCGAGAATAGACTGCCCTACTGCGGTGGCAGCAAATTGGTCTAAAAATTCCGTTTTGTTCGGCAAATAGCCCCGCTATTCACCTCACAAAACGGAATTTTTATCCTCAATTTTCTGCCATCCTCGCTACGGGCGCTATTCTCGGACAGGCTCCTAGAATGCGTCACGGTCCTTGGCCTTTTCACGGGCCACATCACGAGAGATCAGTCCCTTTTTCATCAGGTTCGTCAGGCACTGATCCAGTGTTTGCATGCCAAGTCCACCGCCGGTCTGAATGGCCGAGTACATCTGGGCAACTTTATCTTCGCGAATCAGGTTTCGAATACCTGGCGTGCCAAGCATAATCTCATGGGCAGCTACCCGGCCTCCACCGTTTTTCTTCAAAAGTGTTTGCGAGATCACAGCCTGGAGTGATTCCGAGAGCATTGAACGCACCATGGACTTCTCTTCCGCCGGAAATACATCGACGATACGGTCAATGGTTTTTGCCGCCGAGGTGGTGTGCAACGTACCGAACACCAGGTGACCGGTTTCCGCAGCGGTCATCGCCAGACGAATCGTTTCCAGGTCACGCATCTCACCAACCAGAATAATATCGGGATCTTCACGCAACGCAGAGCGCAGGGCATTGCTGAAGCTATGAGTATCCCGATGCACTTCCCGCTGGTTAACCAGACACTTTTTCGGGGTGTGGATAAATTCAATGGGGTCTTCGATGGTCAGGATATGCTGATATTTGGTGTCATTAATGTAATCCATCATGGCCGCCAGCGTGGTGCTCTTGCCAGAGCCGGTAGGGCCAGTCACCAGCACTAACCCCCGGGGTTTATCCGCAATGGTTTTAAATACCTGTCCCATGCCCAGGTCATCCATGGTCAGTACTTTACTGGGAATAGCCCGGAACACCGCCCCCGCTCCCCGGTTTTGATTGAAAGCATTGACACGGAAACGGGCAACGCCCGGTACTTCAAACGAGAAGTCCGCTTCCAGGTGCTCTTCCAGATCTTTACGCTGTTTGTCGTTCATGATGTCATAGATCAAACCATGAACTTCTTTCTGCTCCATGGGCGGCAGATTGATACGGCGAACATCACCGTCGATTCGAATAATTGGCGGAAGTCCTGCCGACAGATGCAGATCCGAAGCCCCCTGTTTATAGCTGAACGCCAATAGCTCAGTAATATCCATTTATTATCCCCCTTACACCAGGAAGCAGGTAAACTATGAGATTGTCAGGGAATAGCGCTATTCCCGGACAATCTTCCTGCCAATTTATTATTTACCCGGTAATGTACAACCTGATGACCTTATTACAAAACCGATTTCAACGGGTTTATGACCGAATTCATCAAGCTGAGCAAGCCTGCAATCGCAACGGGCAAGTGCAACTGCTGGCAGTCAGCAAAACCAAACCTGCCTCTATGGTGCGTGAAGCATGGCATCTGGGTCAAAAGCATTTTGGCGAAAACTACCTTCAGGAAGCCCTGGGCAAAATGGATGAGCTCAGTGACCTTGTGGATATCCACTGGCATTTCATCGGTCCAATCCAGTCCAACAAAACCCGGGATATCAGCAGCCACTTTGACTGGGTTCACAGTGTTGACCGGCTGAAAATCGCGCAAAGGCTGAATGATCAACGTCCTCGGGAGCTCCCCCCGTTAAATATCTGCCTGCAAGTGAATATCAGCGGCGAAGCGTCAAAATCCGGGATCCGCCTGCATGAGCTGCCAGCGCTGGTAACCTCCATTGCCCGTTTACCCCACCTGAAGCTGCGTGGCCTGATGGCTCTTCCCGCCCCGGAAACCGACCCTGACCGACAGCGCGAGCCTTTCCGGGCACTGACCAATGCGTTACATTCCCTGAATACCGAGTTCTCACTGACGATGGACACCCTGTCCATGGGCATGACGGATGATCTTGAGGCAGCGATTCAGGAAGGTTCAACCATGGTCCGTATTGGTACTGCACTGTTTGGCTCCAGAACCTCTGCCCATCAAGCGCCTGAAAGGGACAGCAACGCATGAATGAATCAACCATTGCTTTTATCGGTGCTGGCAATATGGCCAGCAGTATTATCGGTGGCCTGATCAATAATGGCTGGCCAACCTACCAGTTGATTGCTTCCGCCAGAACGGCAGAAACATTGTCCGATATCCGTGAAAAATTTAATATTGCCACCACCGTGGATAACCACCAGGCCGTCAGCCAGGCGGACATCATTATGCTTTGTGTGAAGCCACAGGTGATGAAAGCGGTTCTGACCGACTTAAGCCCGTCCATAAAACCGGATGCCCTGGTTATCTCCGTCGCTGCCGGCATTACCATGGAAAGTCTGCAGAACTGGGGAGGCGAGCACCTTTCGATCGTGCGCAGCATGCCAAACACACCTTCTGCGCTGCAATGCGGTGCCAGCGGTTTGTTTGCTAACAAAAACGTCAGTACTGCCCAAAAAGCGCTGACCGATGATATTTTTAATGCCATTGGTATTGCCAGATGGGTCGACCATGAGTCGTTAATTGATGCGGTCATTGCCGTTTCCGGCAGTGGCCCGGCCTACTATTTCCTGCTGATGGAAATTATGGAACAGGTCGGTGTTCGCCTTGGCCTTGATACAGAAACCTCAAGACAGCTGACCCTGCAAACGGCCCTGGGGGCTGCCAGGATGGCAACGGAAAGTGATGTTGATGTCGCCGAGCTTCGTCGTCGCATTACCTCTCCCAACGGAACCACGGAACAGGCCATAAAAACGTTTCAGGAACAGGGGTTGCCTGAGCTGGTGGCACAGGCGATGAATGCTGCCGTCAACCGGTCGATAGAACTGGCAGAAACGCTGCAAGACTGATTCTGTTGACGGGCGATGGAAAGCGGTAATATGCGCAAAGATTATTAAATTATTTTGACCAAAGGGTAACCAATACACTCTATGTCTGCACTTTCTTCGAGTCTCAGCTTCCTGATCCAGACCCTGGGCGGTTTGTATATCATGGCTGTGTTGATTCGCTTCCTGCTTCAGCTGGTTCGAGCCGACTTCTATAACCCGATTTCTCAAGCTATCGTGAAAGCCACATCGCCACTGCTCAACCCCATCCGCAAGATAATTCCCGGTTATGGCGGTGTGGACATGGCCTCTCTGGTTCTGGCGCTGATACTTCAGATCACACTGCTCTATGTACTGCTGTTGATAGGCGGTTTCTCTCCGGCGACCATTCCTTTCCCCAGCGTCCTGATCAGCAGCCTGATTAAACTGGGCATCGAGTTTCTGAATATTTATATGTTCAGTCTGATCATTATTGCCATCGCCAGCTGGGTAGCGCCGAACAGCTATAACCCTGGACTGATGCTGCTGTTCCAGATTACCGAGCCACTCACCAGCCGTATACGCAAAGTGATCCCACCCCTTGGCGGGCTGGATTTTTCCCTGATGGTTCTGGTGATCATTATTATTACCCTGAAGAATTTTCTGGGTGCCCTGGCCTGACTCTGCCAATCTGACCACTGGCGCTGATCTCTGGATTAGCGCCTGTCTCCCCCTCCATTTCAGATTCTTTAAACTGTCTTCTTTCCGTCGATATTAAGGCTACCCCCAAACAACTGTGAGGCAGCTGAAAGGATCATGGAACAGGCCATTGAGTACATGCTTCGAAAGTTAATATGGCCGAAAGCAAGGTTAACTGGCAGAACGACCAGACAATGGTTTGCATCAGCTGCCTGTATTTTAAGCCTTAGCAGTCCTTTCTCTTCGGCAAATGATGAAAACCTGCTGCTGAGTGAAGCGGAATCCCCTCCCTTTATCCACACCTTCCAGCAGTCCGACTTTAAAAATGGATCTGAGCTGATCATCAGTGGTAATAATGGCTCAGACAAACAGCAAATCCTGATTGTGCGGATTGATAATGAAAACTCCGCAGATTACCGGTCCAGGGTCAACCAGGAGTTCACGCTCTCACCCGGTCCGTTTGCCGTGGTACTGCCCCTCTCAGGGCTGAAAACATCCGGCGGACAACCGTTTACACAGCCATACACCAAACTGTTTGTGTTCAGTGCCGATATGTGGGCGGGCATCGAGCTGGAAAAAATCCATATCAGCTCCGCCGCCAGTCTGCCCGAAAACACCCTGGCGCTGGATTTTGGCTCAGGCGACAGTGCGGCTTTCCCCGGCTTTGAATCCATTGGCAAAAACAGCTCATACCTGCAAGGCAAAATCACCGAACGGGTTCGTACTTCCGGTGATGCACTGATTCGGGATGGTATTGCCGGGGTTACCAGCCTGCAGATCCCCTGGTCTGATGGATTATGGAAACTCAGCCTGTGGACACAGGATCAAGGGGAATGGGAATACCTGCCTCACTTTCTTAAACGGCAAATCATCGCCAATGGCACCACCATCGTTGATGAGAAGTTTACTCAAGAGCAGTGGATCAATGACGTTTATCTGGCTGGCAGGAAAAAAGAAGGCGGTATCGATGGGGACTTGTGGGCGTTGGTTGGTGAACGCCGAAGTCACTTTATCAGCAAAAACATTGGTGTCATCAACGGGATGTTGACTATCGATCTGACCGGTGACTATGACGCCAGATACCTGGCGGCTCTGGTTCTGGAACCTATTAAAGGTACCTTTGCCCAGGCCACCCAGAAAAAACGACAGGAACGCCTGCTAAATCAATGGCCTGTAGCGACTGAGCCATACACCCCGCCAGACTCACTGTCACTGGCAGATATCAGCCAGCAGGTAAAAGATGATGACACTTTTTATCTGGCAGCCAGAAACAGCCTGCTGAACCTGACCTTTGAAATAGCCAGCCCGATGGATGATGTTGCACCTGCGGTTGTAGTCTCCCCGCCCAAATCGTCGGATGGAGAGCCCTTAACCGTCATCACCCGCTATGGGCACTGGCGCTATGAAAGACCAACACCCAATGCCACGTCACTGATACTGGATGACAGCTATCTCCGTGCCGATATGGCAAGCCTTCGTCTCTCCAGCAAAAGGCCCAGACGTCTCTATGTTCAGGTGGAAGTTCCCGCTGAAGCACGTGCTGGCGACTACGCTGGTATGATTCAGCTGTTCAGCGGCGGTGAACTGCGGTTGCTGCATTATAAAGTACGGGTACTTCCGACCGTGCTGCCAGAACTGGAAACCCCTGTAGGCCTCTATCTGGAACCGCCACCTTACTATCAGTGGTTCAAGGCACTGGCAGGACAGAGTGCCAATGCCACCTCCTGCGATCTTTCCCTGCTGGCTTCCCACGGTTTCAGCACGGTTGCCCCGGCATTGGCAACACCTGGCACCGAGACCGGACGACAGACGTTTATTCAGCAACTGCAACAACTAATGCGCTTTGGCTTCAACGGCAAGATTCTGGCTTACGCACCGCTGAAACGCCTGTTAAGTCAGAAGGGCGAAACAAAGGCAATAGCGGACTTAAAACAGCTGCAACAGTTATCAGAGAACCAGAATCTCCCTGACATTTACTGGTCAATTTTTGACGAGCCCGCCAATGATCACTTTTCGCAAATAAAGAACACCGTCAGAGTGCTAACCGATAACGCTCTGCCATTGAAAACGGCTGGCCATTTGAACCATGACCATCAGGCTGAACTTGCCGAAGTAACGGATCTTCTCCTGATCAACCACGGCACCGAAGTGACCGAAGAAAATATTGACGATTGGCAGGAAAACAGCACGGTCTGGCTATACAACATGCCCAAACCCCGGTTAGCAGCTGGCCTGTATCTCTGGCGATCCGGTGCTGAGGGCTATTTACAATGGCATGGCCGTATGCCGACTGCCGACCCATTTGATCCCATCGATGGTCGGGAGGGGGATGTTATGTATATCTACCCATCTGCCAGCCGGTGTCCGGAAGTTCTGGACATTCATCGCCGTTTTCTTGATTTGCATGAAGCGACCCTTGATCTGCGTTGGTTACAGTGGCTTGAGGGCATATCCCACAAACAGACGGAAGCCCAACAGCTTCTGGCGGAACTTCGGACAGAGATACCGCCACAATGGGAACGGGCGGCATTAATAACAGAGGCACAGCGGATGGCAATACGTGACCGGATACTGTCAATCATCAGTAAGTAGTTAACCAAATGAAATCGTATTTTCTGACTCATTAATTATTATCAAATGGAGAGAATATTATGGGACCAATATCGTCAGGCCCAACACGATCAGTGCCATTGGAGCCATTAACTCCGCCGGACACATCCTCCCGGAGCGATTTATCGGCCTCTGATATCGTTGAAAAACTGATGGATACCGTATCGTTTGCGATCCTGAGTATTACCGACAAAAAAAGCAGGGTAGTGTCTTCTGCCAGCCTGGCACCGGTTCTGGGCATGGTTCTGGCCTGTATGAAAGATAACGCCAAGAAGGAATTGCTCCTGAAAATCCCCCCGGGCTCCTTAACTGAAGAGCTGGAGATGGAAATCCATCAAAAGCTTGGTGAATTCAGCAAAGACCGCCCTTATGATGAAACTGGCAAGATCATCTCTGCCGCTAACTTTGTTGGTACAGCCTCTGTTACCACGGATCAGTATCTTGACCGGATACTGTCTGAATGTTATCAAACCCAAACGTTGGAAATTGATAAAGAGAAAGTAGCGGACGCCGCAGATACTTTTGTTAAAGAGAAAACCAAAGGAAAAATTAAACAGTTGTTTGATGATCTTACTGAATATGAGCGGAACCAGATTTCATTGGTATTAGGTAATGTGATGGAAATCCGAGGTGTCTGGAGGGAAGCTTTTCCCCTGAATAGTGAGGCTTCGTGCCGTTTTCTGTGCGCAAATGGAACTATGAAAAACGTCAGGAAGATGCGTATAAAAGAAAATTTACACTTTGCTCGCAATAAAGTGTTTACTGCCATTGCCAAAGATTTCCGATCGGAAAATGGGGAAGATCTTAAATTGGTCGCGATAACACCGAACAAGACCAGTGCGACAGCGATTAACAAACTTGATTCTGAAACCATTAACCATCTGATTGGCAATTTGGATGAAAATAAAACGGAGATTACGCTGGATCTTCCAGTTATAGAAGTTAAGAAAGGTGGTGATACTGAACTACTGGAAAAAATTACAGATGCCCTGGGAACATCCATAACCGCTCAGGATTTGTCCAGGTTAAACCCATCACCCACTTATAATCTGCGGATGGTGCAGAAAATCAAAGTATCCGTTGACGAACAGGGTGCTGACAGCACAATTGCCACTGCTGCAACAGCGGCTTCAAGGGGGGGCGAAAACACCTTTAATATTGACTGCCCCAGCTATATAGCCATTGTAGGCAGCAAAGGTAATCGGTTGCTTGAGATGGTCATTAAGGATGACAGCTTTTTGGTGCCTGATGGTTCGCCTGTGATCACTATCCCTGAAGGTTGGAAAGATGTTGATCCGTGGCATGATGATCAGTCGGATTATGATGATGACGTTAATACCTCTACATTAAACAGGTTATCAACTCCTGAACCTTTTCAAGCTGTTAATGATGTGAGTACATTAATACAACATGGGCTTAACCCGAGTGGAGAGCTGAATATTTCCAGCGTTAAGTTATTTTATGATTATGAGTTATCTATCACTGTTGATACTGTGGATACCGCAAATAAGGTTAGACAAAAAGTATTTGAATTAATTGATGAAGAAGAACATAAAAACTTTGTTGACGTTTGGGAGAGATTAGAACCTGTTAAAGTAAAGGTTACATTCAAGGCTTGGAAAGCACTGCGTGATAAGTTACTTCGTGAATAAATAAATACAATGCAAAACCGGAGATTAATCACCTCCGGATTTATTAACAAAAGTCTCAAAGAAGCCATTGCCGATATCGGTCAACAATTCACCCTGCATGAAATTTGCGATTGGTATGCTCAGCTTGTGCATGTGGTGCTGGCGCAGGGCTCTGGGGACCGAGAATAGACCAAAGATTGTGACCGTCCAGGGAACTATTATCCACACAAAATGTCTTAATAATATCCAGGTCGGCAACTCTGAATATCCATTTATCAGATCAATACTGTAAATCATTACAGTTTTCCGTCACTTGCGGCTGATTAACAAGACAATCCCTTGCCACAAAGCATGGAGGCAGCGAGTTTGTCCTCGCTAAATAATTTTTATCAAGCATTGGAGAGAATACTATGGATGCCATACCTTTTGACCCAGGGATGTCAGCGTTATTCCAGAGAACAAATCTGCCAGACACAGCGTCCCCGGCCACTTTATCGGCCTCTGATATTGTTAAAACAATGGTGGATAAATTATCCCTTGAACTCTTGGACATTAAAGGCAATAAAAGTAAGGCACTCTCTCTTGTCAGCCTGCTTCAGGCTCTGGGCATGGCTCTGTTGAGTATGACAGACGACACCATCGTGGCATCGGCTCTTGGCATCTCCCCGGGTTCCTTAACTCAAGACCTGAAAGATAAGATTCATACAGAACTCGGTAAATGTGCCGTAAAACACTCTAACGATCCTGACTCTGATCAGTCAATCCGTATCACTAACTTTATTGGGTCTACCTTTTGCTACGATAATGAGCAGTATGAACAGTCACTGTCAAAATATTATAAAACCAAAAAGCTGGACAATAATAACAACGGCAAGAACCTTGCCGACACCATAGATTCTTTTGTTCATGATAAGACCGAAGGAGAAATTGATACGGTTTTTGGTCATCTTACTGAATCTCAGCGGCACAAAGTTGAAGCGGCTTTAGGCAGTGTGATGAATTTCCAGATTGACTGGGATGAAAGATTTTCTGAAGATGACACGGAAAAGGGGCTATTTCAGTGTGCAGATGGAACTTTTATTAATAACGTCCTTATGATGTGTAAAACTGAAGTTCTTAACGTGGCTACTGACGGAAACTTTGCGGCCATTGCCAAAGAATTCCGATCTGCAAATGGAGAAGATCTTAAATTAGTGGCGATAAAACCACGCAAAAGCAGTGCGACAGCAATTAACAACCTGAATTCTGAAACGATTAATCATCTGATTGACAAGCTAAAAAATGTTGAAATGGAGGTTGAGCTAAAACTACCCAAAATTGACATAACGAACAGTTGTAATACTGAGTTACTGGATAAAATTAATCAGGTATTAGGAACCTCCATAAAAGCACAGGATTTATCAAAGTTAGGTACACAGTCGGATGATCAACTGCACATAGTTCAGAAGATCAAGGCATCCATTAATGAAAAGGGTGCCCGTGGTTCCATTGCCACTGCAGCAGTAGATATAGGTAGGTCATTATTTATAGACCCAATTTGCTTTGATTTTAACTGTCCTGGCTACATTGCCATTGTGGACAGGGAAGGTAATCGGTTGCTTGAGCTGGTCATTAAAGATGGCCAATTTTTGGTCCATGATGGTCCACCCATGGTCACAGACAGCTATGTTGCGTTTAAGGGTTGAAGTGAAGAAATTCTAAAATTTTGTTGCCCAGTCGATCAGATGTTAGAGCATTGATGCCAGTTAAAGC
>NZ_JBLYZG010000049.1:0-43321 GCF_049310245.1 Endozoicomonas sp. ALB115
CTGCCTTATGCCGAAACGGTTGAGAAACTGGAGCAGCTTCTACCCTGGGCAGTGAAGGCATCTCAAGAATAAGCCGATCCGGCGGGGTTGGCTATTACGCTGGTTAAATTGGCGTTTACGTTTCTGTACTTAATATGGGGAACCTGGAGATATTCTGTCATGACAATACACGCCATGACTGCCAGAACTTGATGACTATAAAGTCAGGAAATATCCATTTGAAAGTACAACATTTGCCGAAATAAAAAAATTTTTATGCGTTCTAATCTGTTGAACTTTTATAAGATTTCTAACGTTGAAATCTATCAATACGACGGTGAATATATAAACGTCGTGGCAAGCTGGCTGGTGTAACGGAGAAACTTTAATACAAAAGAGTGGTCTTAATCTGTAATTCAATAGTTCAATAGTTCAATGAATAGACTTAACTTAGAGTCAACGTTCGTTTCTGTTGATTCCTGTCTACAGGATTCTGCAGAGACACCTTTTATACCACCTTGTTGTGTTACCAGTTTACAGCCAAGGATGGTCGGCTATTATACGCAGATACTGGGTCCATACCGTCACGGATATTTAAATGAGGTAGTAATAAGTCAGAACACACCATCTTCTCCACGTTCGATTAATGATTTTTCAATTTCTCTTTTACCACCCACTGCAAGCGAATTAGTGCCTCCTGAATTATCACCAGAAAACCTTGATGAAATTTCAGGTTGTGACTCAGCCAGTGAATCTGTTGATAATGATTTTGCATCCACAGATTTAACCTCAACAAACTCTCAACAAATAGCTCAGCAATTCCCCCGGGAAAGTTTGTTAGCTGATCTTTCTCAGCCATCATCACGTCCAATTGCTGTTGCTGGTCCGTTGAATAAAGACACACAAAAGAAAGCCATAACGAAAATTATTGAGTTTAAAGCACCTGAATTGTCCGGTTCTGGTGAACCCCTACACCCCACACCCGCAGCAGCCCACGATCAGTCCAAGAAAGGGAAGGCTTCAGAACAGTCCGAGCAACGGAAGGCTTATCAGAAAGCTTACCGTAAGTCCGAGAAGTATAAGGCTACCCAAAAAGCTTACAGACTGTCCGAGAAAGGGAAGGCTACCAAACGAACTTACAGTCAGTCCGAGAAAGGGAAAGCTGCCAGACGAGCTTACGAACAGTCCGAGAAAGGGAAGGCTGCCAAACGAGCTTGGGCACAGTCAGAGAAAGGGAAGGCTTATGGACAGTCCGAGAAAGGGAAGGCTGCCAAACGGGCCTGGGCACAGTCCGAAATAGGGAAGGCTTACCAGAAGGCTTACCAGAAGGCTTACCAAAAGGCCTTCAAGATTTTCGGTGATGTAGAACAAGCAAAAGTCGCTGGTAAGCAAGCTGCAACCTTTATAATAGAATCAAATAAAGCAAAAAAATAAAATTTGGTTTCAACTTGAATTCAAGTCCATTTAGAAATCTCTTACTAGCAGGACTTGTTGCGCTCGTTGCTTTTTATTTCAACTGTGCGACGGTATCCCGCCGTGCCGGTTTTCGTATTTTGGGCAATCAAGGCACGCCATCCAATCAAATGGCTGTCAAGATAAGGTTCATTGTTATTTGTGCTAACTTCAATAGTCCGATAATTCAATGAGTCACTTTAACAAAACATCTCAACCAGAAACTACTCTCAAGTGGTTTGATGATACTGGCACAATTAGTACAATACCTTTCCGGTTAACTGTTAACCACCGTACTCAGCGATAAGTAGCCATTTTTATGCCAGAGCGAGATGACGAGCAAAGCTTTCAGGAAGCCATGAGGGATGTACAACCATTGGTTGGCAAAAAAGGCAACAAGACGCATTCTGGCATCCATCGCAAGACGAATTCAGATATTCCACAAAGCACTCTAAGGGCTCGCCGCAAGGCTGCCGAGCTGGACAAGCCATCCTCTGGTGCTGCACTCTCTGACGCCTGGATTGAGCCTGTCGATCCTGAACAGTTTATTGAATACTCTCAGCCCGGAATCCAGACCACAAGGCTCAGGCAACTGCGTCAGGGGACGATCCCGGTTCAGTTTCAAGTGGATCTGCATGGCTATAAGATTGATGAAGCCAGAGATCTTATCCATGAGTTCATTCAGGTTTCCCGCTACCGTGGGCTGACCTGTGTACGCATCATTCATGGTAAGTCTCACCGCAGCAAAGAACGACAATCGACGTTAAAGAGCCATACCAATCACTGGTTAAAACAGATACCGGATGTTCTGGCATTTTGTTCTGCCCCGCCTTCCGAAGGTGGCACCGGTTCTGTTCTGGTTCTGCTGAAGAGGAAATAAACCGCTAACTTTCCCGGTGCAGATAGTCACCAAAATAGATGGCCGGTTTTTTCATTCTCAGCTCATTACGTTCCCGGGTTACATTTTCAAACTCTTTTGCCAACGGCATAAAATGGTAAAGGTTGCAGTCATCTTCCGAAGTACTCATCAGGGTTAGTCCGACAGGCATACCATGAACTTTATCATGGCCAACAGGCAGAGTAATTGCAGGCACATCAAGCAAGTTGGCCAGACTGGTGAGCTGACTCAACTGCAATGAACTCCGTAAGTCAGCCATACCGTATTGTTTTTCGCCCCTGATAATATCTCTGCTCACTTCGGGAATCGTGGGCATCAGAATAACGTCAACGCCTCGATCTTTGAGTGATTTAAGGTGCTGTTTGAATTGCGCACGGTTTTCTCTGGCAACGCGCTTCATCCGATCAGTAAACGATTTGGCCAAATTCATATTCAGCTTGAGTTCCGGATCGGCCTGGTTCCGTTGATCATCCGATAACGCGGTTGAATTAAAGGCTTGCAGTTCTTCAGAGCCAAAAAGTACCACATGGGACAGGGCCAGTGCCCTGGCATTCCCGGGAGAGTTCTCAAGATCCATAAGGTGGACTTCCTGCACATTTCTGGCCTTGCCATATTTACTCTGCCAGCAGCCAATGGCCTGCTGGCATTTTTCTGCAACGGCCGGATTGGCAATGCCCATGGCATCCAGATCAATCGCCACACCCAGCTTCTGGTAGTCCAAACAGCGTTTATCTGGTCTGACACTGCTGGACGCCAGAAACGCCTTTGCAATATCGCCCACCTTAAGTCCTAAAATTCCTGACTCTACCATTGACTCCGGGTTATCTTTATAGGCTCCCCCTGTCTGATCAAGAAACGATTCAGCACGACTTTCTTCCTTGCCACACTTCCCCCCGACAATGCCCGTTGCTGCCGCGGGTATGCGGACAGAACCACCACCATCACTGCCGATGGCAATGGGCAACAGACCACTGCTGACCGCAACGGCACCACCAGAAGTGGAACCACCGGGAATTTTAGGTCGGCCATTTTTCCCCAGATAGGTATTAGCCAAAGGACCATCTTTGGGATTGATACCACTGGCACCGGCACCCAGTGCATGCTGGGTGTTGGTTTGCAGCAGGCAAAATTCATCAGAAGCACCAAGCATATCGAGAAACCTTGTGGTTACCGTTTGCTTAACACCATTCCCTTTCATTCCATGGGTTGCTGTCATCCCCTTTAAGTGAAATTCAGCCTTGACCGAAACGGGTATTTTATTATGTTGGAAATCAGCGGCTTGCAACGGCTGCTCAAAAATACCCTGTTCGCTGATACACCCTCTCTCTGACTCTGATAGTTGATCTGATTGGCAGGCTTTTTTAATAGCATCTGACATATTCTCAGCATTAACGCCACACCAGTCAGACAGTGGCTTATCCAGATGGCTATCAGGCTCCCGGTCAGGCTTGATTTCAGATAACAATTGCAGATATTCATTGTCGTTTATTGTCTCTTCATCACCAGCGGCCCGAGACGTAACAGCACTATCCGAACTTGCCTGGTTTATCCTCTGATCACTGAACGTCACTCTTTCGGGCATTGAATTCGATAATCCGGAAATAAACCGCATAATCGGTGTAACGATTTCAAAACGGGACATTCGTTCAAGAACATATTTCAGAAAAGGCCCTTTGTTCATGCGGCCCGAAGGAACCAGATTCTCAGCCCGGCATTGAGGGTATTGTTTAATTATACGATGGCAGAAGAACCCGGAGTCATTAGCCTTTGATTGAGAACAAAACTCACATGCAAGAGCTACTGACTTCGATGCTGATAGTGCAGTTGACGCATCCATTTTGACCCCATCTTCTATATGTCTGCTGAAGTATCTATGTGTGTGCTATCCCTGAAGTGAATAAGTATGAAATAACTGTCATGTGAATGAAGCCACACATGATGAAAAACTGAACCGTCGCTCCCAGCGTTGCACCCAATCAGTCTGTCTTCTGATAAAACGAATACAATAACGATGCGGGTTAAACAGGGAACTTGTCTGTTCCAGTCCACTGACCAGACCGGGCAACAGTCCAGCCTGTATACCAAAAATTTTTCGCCAAAGTTTGGACAATGAACAGTAACATTAGTTCATTGCCAATATCCCAGATTTTGCCCTGTGAACTTTGAAAAAGTTCGATGAAGTTAGCTACTTGCTATCCCGCCCGCTTCAATTGTCTGAATATGGGCTTTCACTTCCTCTGGAATACTGGTCTTGCGATTGGTCAAAAAGTTAAACATAACGCCCGTTGCGGTACCGGTTGTGGTCACTTTGTTCAGGCTTTTACTGAAAATCGCATACTCCATGGTAAAACGGTCTTCCTGCACATCACGAACTCTTGAGCCCACCAGCAAGGTGTCTGGATAGGTAACCGGAACCTTGTAAAAGCATTGGGTATGACTGATCACCGGGCCAATACCACTGCCTTTCGCTTTTTCCATCATCTGCATTTTGCCGAAATAATCGATCCGGGCTGATTCAAAATAACGGAAATACACGACATTATTGACATGCTGAAGGGCATCCATATCCCCCCAGGCTACGGGTATCTCAGTGATAACGGTATAGTCTTCCAGCAGGTGCTCCACAGTAATTACTCCTTTTTTCTTTCTATTATTGTGTGCATTTAACAGGAATGCGCGTGCAACCATAAAGGGAATTCGGGTAATTAACAACAGATCGGTAACCTTCTGCTCGGTGCCTACACGTCAGGTCTCACCTGGATGGGCTGTAAAACCGGCCTTTCTACTCACCTTCTCTCTGAATACGCTTTTGATAAGGTGTGCCGCCAGGCTTCGGTCATCCTCTCTATCCGTCGAGGTAAGTTGATTGCCAGCACCGAGCCAGCCCGAACCAGGCTCTATTACTCTGGCCAGTCCAGGGATATTGACCTGAGCTGGTCGATTTAGGAATTGTTACGAAATAATTTCCACATTTTGAACTCGATCTCCGTTCATCCTGAGTGCTGAGCTTGTCGAAGTATCGAAGGGTGATTGGCACAATACATGAGGCCGGAGTTCACGCCCTTCGACAGCCTCAGGACGAACGTAGTTTTGAAACCCTGAAGTGTGGTCATTATTTCAGAACAGCTCCTTAACCGGTCCCCTGCTCCCCATATTCCGGGGAGCAGCCGCTTTTTTCGCGCCATTTGCAACCCTTTCCCCATTTATCTGTCTATATTGTCTGAGGCTTCATGAAACGCTGGATTCACTGAGGAAGTACAGATGGCAATAACAAGATGGCTGATTTTCACTCTCCTTTGCGGGATAACCGCGCTCGCCGCCGCTTATCCTGAAGCTGACCAACAGGGCGCTGTTTATAAAGGGCTGCAGGATGTCCATACCATCGCAGAAATGCAGGGAATCAACCCCCGGGATACAACGGTCCGATGGGAAATCGGCGACAATAATCTGCAGGAGTGGCTGCTCGCTCCCTGGAACAAACTGAAAGTGGACGAAGCCCTTGCCGCTTACCAACAGCAGTACGGCTCTATCACCCAGACGGCTGCCAGAGTGGTCATTGGTGCCATCAGCAATAATTTTGATGCCTCTGGCCATCTGATTACCGAAGCTGAACGCCAGCAGCTGTTAGAGCGGGTTCAGCAGACTCAATATCTTCAGAGGTTTCACCCCAGAGCCCGGGCCATAACCATCGCCGATGCTGATGCGCAGTTTTTCCCCAGTGATGTATTTTTTACCAATAATCTGGCTCAGGCTTCCAATGTTGCCGCTAACCAGAAATCATCCAGTACGCTTATTCTGAGAAATACCCCGGTCTTTGTGCTTGGTCAGTTAACGACTATTGACTCAGCAGGTCTGGAGTCTGCCGAAGATAGCTGGGTAGCCCTGTGGCGTCCGGAGTTTGGCCTCAAGTTCACCAAGGCAAGGCATATCGCCTTTGTCGATGACTCTCTGGCGGGTGAACTTCCCGTTTCATCCCGGGATCCTGATAGCCAACTGAAACTGACCGTCACCAGCCGGGTCAGAAGTCAGGACATAAACCTGCGATTGCCTTTAGGCACCCCGGTATACAGCCTGAGTGGCAGGTACTTTTTCGCAGCGCGAAACCATCAACCTCCGGCATCCCGGCAGATAGAATCGTCAGAGTTACGGCTTTATTCTGCCCAGCTGTCCCCGGAGGAATTATCGGTTGATCCTGCGGGAAAACTGGATAATCAGGTGATACAAGTGCCAATTCCCCTGAGTTACCAGAACTATCTGAACCAGCTGAGTAATACCCTGTTAAAATACCCGTCAGACTATGTTGCGCCGGAACACAATGAGAACCGTTACTTTGCCTTTGGCGAAGGCACCATTGGCCCTGACGGTGAAAGGGGGATGGACGCTTCCACCTTCGTCCTGAAGCTCATTCAGCCTTTTGGCAAATGGCTTCCCAGATATTCCGTTCATCAGGTTGAAGAAGGCATCAAAAACCGTTTGATCATGACCACTCAAAATGCATCCCCGGAGGAAAACTATCAGGCCATGCTGAATCATTGCCAGGTGGGTCATTTTGTCTCCGTGGGACGTGGCAGCAATATGGCCTGTCTGGGCAGTATTACCCTGGATCAGCTGGGACAGCTCAGTGACCAGGCCTATGCGGATGCGGTAACTACCGGAGGGATGACAGATCAGGACCGTGTCCCACTACTGGCACTCAGCACCGTCGGACTGACAACCATAGAGGATGTTATGATCAATAAACCGGCAGGTTCTATGGAATTCCAGGCAACCGGTGAAACGCTGCCGCTGTATCTGGCGGCAAAAACGTCAATGCCCGTCTGGTATATTACTGGTAAGGCGGCAGTCTACCCCGTCTTTAAATCGGGCTATCTGAGCAGCCTTATCCGCGATGGCAGATCACTGACATTTTACCGTTATTTTGAGCCTGTAGGCGCGACACCCGGTGATTGAGCTTCCGGGCACAAACTTCAGGTAGCAAAGGAAGGCGCATTCCTGCCTTCCTGCTGTCTCATTCGGCTGATACATCACATTCCAATGAGTTTGATGAATACAATCTCCGTTCACCCTGAGCGGAATCTGGACGTCATTGATAGAAGGAAACCATCAATGGAACCTATTAATTATTTTGAGGTCAAATTCCGGAATTTCCATTCCATGCTTGAAAGGTTTCATTCTGAGAGCAACAGCACCACCTTTCTACCCTTCGGGATCGATTGATCGACGAGCTGGTTCAAGCGGGACTCCTCACCGCTCCCGAAGTGCATTTAACGGTAAACAAGTATCAAACCATCAGTCTCAGAGAAGTACGACGCCGCTCCATGTCGATAGTAAATGCGTTGAAGATGCCTTTTGGGAAAAACAACCATTTCAGGGTCGTAAAGTCACCTCGGCTGTTGTCCTTAACGCCTATGGGAATGATACAACGTCCCTTCGACCTGGCTTCTTCCTGCAAAAACTGTGCTTGCAGAACATTCTCCATGGCAATAGAAAAGTTACCCCGGATCAGGTCATTCAAGAATTCAACCGTAAACCGGATCGAAATAATAAGTGCAAATTAGCCTTGGCACGCTTTATGCAGCACTGTCTCCATAGGGGCATGCCGGTGAAGGGCCAGAGTGTCACGCCGGATATGGTGGTTAAGTATTTCCCGGATGGTCCGGAAGGCAAACTGGGGTTAGCAAGGTTCAAAGAAGAATGTTGCCTGAGTGGCCTGCCGTTAAATGGCCAGCAGGTCACGACGGAAGCAGTGTTCAGGAATTATCAGGCCATCAGGGCAACACTGGAGCTGGCACGCTTCAAATCGGAATGTTGCCTGAGGGAGTTGTCGTTGCATGGTCGGCGGATCACACCGGAGGCAGTGGTTAGAGGTTGTCAGGCTGCCATGGCAACACTGGAGCTGGCGCACTTTAAGGAACAATGGTGCCTCAGGGGTCTGCTGTTGAATGGCCAGCAAATCGCACCGGATGCAGTGGTTAAGGATTATCAGACCGCCAACGCAACACTGGACCTGGCACGCTTCAAGCAAAAATGTTGCCTGAAGGGCCTGGCGCTGAATGGACAGCCGGTCACACCGGACGAGGTCGTTCAGAGTTACCCGGATAGTCCGGAAGGCAGGCTGGGGATAGCGCGCTTCATAACGGAGTGTTGCCTGCAGAACCTGCCACTGAATGGTTGGGAAGTCACAACAGATATGGTGGCCAGGAATTATCAGGCAGCCAACGCAACATTGGAGCTCGCCCACTTTAAGCAACACTGTTGCCTGATGCGGCTGCCGTTGAATGGTCAGCAGGTCATACCGGATGCAGTGGTTAAGGCTTTCCCGGACAGTCGGGAAGGCCAACTTGGCAAGGCACGCTTTAAAGCAGAATGTTGCCTGAAGCGCCTGGTGTTGAATGGCCAGTTCGTCAATCCGGATGAAGTGTTAAGGGGTTTTCAGGCAGTCAATGCAACACTGGAGCAGGGACGCTTCAAAGCGGAATGTTGCCTGAAGGGCCTGACGTTGAACGGCCAGCAGGTCTCACCGGATGCTGTGGTCAGGGATTATCAGGCAGCCAGGGCAAAACTGGAGCTGGCACGCTTTACAGCGGAATGTTGCCTGAGGGGCCTGACGTTGAATGGCCAGCCCGTCGCACCGGATTCCGTGGTTAAGAATTATCAGGCAGCCAGGGCAATACTGGAGCTGGCGCGCTTTAAGCAACAATGTTGCCTGAAAGGCCTGGCGTTAAATGGCCAGCCGGTCACCCCGGATGAGGTGGTCAGGGATTTCCCGGATAGTCCGGAAGGCAAACTGGGAATCGCGCGTTTTAAGCAATACTGTTACCTGAGGGGCATTGCATTGAATGGTCAGCAGGTTACATCGAATGAGGTGGTCAGGGGTTATCTGGCAGTCAAGGCAACACTGGAGCTGGCACGCTTTAAGGAACAATGCTGCCTGAAGGGGCTGCTATTAAATGGCCAGCAGGTTACCCCGAAAGAGGTGGTTAAGGGGTTTCAGGCAGCCAGAGCGACACTGGAGCTGGCGCGCTTTAAAGCGGAATGTTGCCTGAGGGGCCTGCCATTGGGCGGCCAACAGGTCTCAACGAAAGCGGTGGTCTCTGCTTATCAGGCAGCTTCAGCAGTACTGGAGCTGGCGCGCTTCAAAGAGGAATGTTGTCTGAGAGGCCTGACATTAAATGGCAAGCTGATTACAACGGACGAAGTGGTCAGGGGGTTCCCGGAAAGCCCCGAGGGCAAACTGAGATTAGTGCGCTTTAAGGAAGAATGTTGCCTGAGGGGCCTGACCTTGAATGGTCAGCAGGTCTCATCGGATGCGGTAGTTAAGGGTTATGAGGCAACCGGGGCTGTGCTGGAGCTGGCGCGCTTCAAAGCGCATTGTTGCCTGAAGGGCATGCTGTTGAATGGTCAGCCGGTCACACCGGATGCGGTGGTTAAGGTTTGTGAATGCGGCGGCTGGTTACTTCAAAAAGCCATTTTTTATGCTCAGCTGGCATTGAATGCCAGGGAATTGGATATTACCTGTCCGGATGACCAGGAAGTATTGGCAGCGTTTAATGAAGTCCCCGGTAATCATTCTGCAAGGCAAACCAGGTATCTGATGCTAAGGCTGCAACAATCTCAGCGGGACCATGAAACCGGTGAAGCCCGGAGTTTGCTGCAAGAGGCCTGGCAAATTTTGAACAGCGTATCGGTCAAAGGTGCAGAGGAACTTCGACTGGAATGTGTATTGACATTCATGGCTATGTATTATGGGCTGCCAATCAATCACCAGAAAGTGTCAGCAGAGCAGGTATTGCAATCCATCAAAACCCTGAGAAGTTCAGTTCAGACTTTACGCCTGCATTTCTTCTTCATGGCACACTGCTGCATCACGAAACAACCTGTAGATGGACAGGTAATCCATGAGGAACAGGTTCTGGAGTGTCTGCACAGTTTTTCTAAAGGTAGCAAAATGTCCCATGCTTTAGGCTGCTGGTTTGAACAGTCCGGCCCCGAAGCCAATGTTATGGATGAGATACTGTTGCTTCGGGAAAATACCATAGCCCTCGACAGTGATTGGCAGCTGTGAGCTGAGTGGTCGACCAGCGTCTGACGTGACAACTCTGTTAAGAAGCCAAACCAGAAGAATTTAACCCTGGAGCCTGATATGAATCGTGTTAGAGGTGTCTTTCATCTGCCCCGTGAGACTGTCAACCCGGATCCCGTTCATGAACCTCATGATAAGGTCCCGGCGGTACCTGAATTCACTGAGGCGGCGAGCAGGTTTCTGAATTCGGCAGAGATAGACGAGTTCGTTGGCAACGCCAGGGCCGTTGCGGCCGAGTTGCTTGCTCCCGATGGTTCCCTGGTGGATAGCTGGAACCTGCCCCATCAGCTTAACCCGTTTCATATTGCCTGCCTGGCGAAGAATAACGAGCTGTTGGAAGCCGCGCTTGAAGCCCCTCAATGGTGGAACATGATTGATCAATGCACCGCTGTCATTGATGTGAATGAACTGGCCGTTACTGCGGGTGATAAGAAAATGCCAGTCATGAACGGTGACCCTCCATTGCATTTTGCCCTGTCTAATGGCTGGAATGCCGGGGCTATAAGACTCATTAACGCACTTCTCAGCGCCGGAAAAATTGCCGATACGGTGAATAACACCGGCATTAGTACATTAAGCCTGGCTGCGGCCAGGAGCAACCTTAATGTAGTATCCGAGCTTTGTGATTATCTCTGTCATGAATTTCGCCAACTTTACTCCCAACGCTTTCTGATGCACCGCACAAACAATCAAAGCAATCTGCTGCATCACGCTGCACAGCAGCCAGATCCGGAGGTCTTTGAGTTTCTGCTGAAAGAGCAGCTTGCGGGTACTGGACGATCAACACTGCATCAGCCGGATGAGAGCGGGAAGACTCCGGTTGACCTGATTAAGGATTTATTGCTTGAAAGGCGCAGAATTGCCTTGAATGAAGCTGACAATTCCATGATGGCAGTTTACGCAAAGCGGCGAAAAATTGATTCGCTCCTGGCATTGTCAGACTATAAGAAGCAATTGGATAGCAATGATAGCCTGACGCGGAAATACTTTAAGGATTGCGGCTATCCTGATGGTCCATGGCAAAAGTTTTATATGGAGAATATTCTCGAGGCTGAACAGTTGCAGGCTCAATCCTCCTGGAATTCCAGCTGGTCAACCCCCGGGACATCTGCTCTGATTTCTGAGCAGCCTATGAGCCACTAATCCAAAAAACGGTCCAGAAATAACTAACCTGATTTTCTCTGCCCGGCCCCGGGTTTGACGATCAGTCGTCTTCCTTTAATACACGACGATATGCTGTGAACTGATGACCAAACGTGTCAATGCCCTCCTGGCGAAATGCAGGAGCAAGGTTTGCCAGGTAGTGATCCAGCGCATCCTGCCCGGACACTCGATAGCGAATGGAAAAACCGGTTGAATAAGGTCGTGCTGTCAGCTGATCATCTACCGTCAGCTTCAGTATCTCCGCACTGTGAAACCCTTCGGCCTTCAGCACAGCATCAACATGTGGCTTTAGCCAGGCCCTGAACTCATCCACAATTTCATTATCCACCAGACAATTGACTTCATAGATAATCATGAACGCCCCCTTCTTAAATACTCATTTGCGAGTAATGGATAATAGTGGATAAATGGCAGAAAGGCAGAAGGTCAGACTTTTCGCACAATATTTAAACCATGCCGGATGGGCAGCAGCACACTCTCAAGGTTTGGGTGCTGATAAATGTAACGATTCAGATCGGCAATCACCTGATCACGCTCCTCCTGAGGGTCAAGCACCTTCCCTTTCCAGAGGGCATCATCAATCACCACAAGCCCGTGAGGGTTCAGCATGGGCAGTACCAGCTCCAGATAATCGCGGTACTTCTTCTTGTCTGCATCAAGAAACACCAGGTCCAGTTTTTCCGCTGTTAATTCCGGGATCGTATCCAGCGCCCTGCCAAAGAGCACTTTGACTTTATGACCATGGGGAGACCGGTCAAAAAACTCCTGACCAATGGCAATGGACCGTGGGTTGGTTTCACAGGCATACACCACGCCATCATCGGGCAAACCTTCTGCCATGGATAGCGCTGCGTAGCCGGTAAACATACCAATTTCCAGCACGGTTTTACTGCGGCTGATCTTAACCAGCATTTTCAGGGTCTGCCCTACCAGCCGACCGGAGAGGTTAACGGGGTAACGGGTTCTGTCCACCGTGGCCTGAGCCAGCTCGGCCAGAAGCGGAGACTCACCGGACGTCATCGTCTGGCAATAGTTTTCTATTGCTGGATCAACCATCCAATCCATGCACTGTACCTTTCTTGATAAAAGAACCTTAATAAAAGAACCTTGATAAAAAGGGCACTCTCCATGAAGATGAGGCCACAATTTATCAAGCGTTGAAAAAAACAGCGGCGAATTTTAAGCGAGGGAGCCATGACAGAAAAGCCCGTTATTGAGATAGAGTACTGCAGTCAATGCCAATGGCTGTTGCGTTCTGCCTGGCTGGCACAGGAGCTGCTAAGTACCTTTAGTACTGATATAGGGGAAGTTCGGCTAAAGCCGGGAACAGGGGGCATCTTCATCATCAGGCTCAATGGCGAAGAGATCTGGGAACGGAAAAAGAACGGTGGATTTCCTCAACCCAAGGAAATCAAACAGAAAGTCAGGGACGTGATTGCCCCTGAAAGAGATCTTGGCCACAACGACCGTTGAGGGAGGTCAGATTCATCTAACCTCACCTCTGGAAACTCTAAGATAAACCCTAAACCCAGGCGCTCTCTTTCTTGCGGATTTTCAACATCGGCAGGAACAAACCAAGCAGAATACCCAGCAGTATTGTACCACCACCAAAGAGATACCAGCGCAGGCTGGTGTCTCTGAGCAGCTGACGGTTTTCCGCCTGCAGCACCTGCAACTGGTTCTTCAGCCGTTCGTTTTCCTCAACCAGCTGCTGGTTACGACGATCTATCGCCAGGGGCTCAGCAGAAATATCCTGAAGTCGTTTCAGCTCCACCTGCTGGCGATCCAGTTTATTATCCGCCTTGTTGAGTTCGGAGGTTACCTCTTGCAGCTGACCATCCCGTTCAATCAGGCGTTTTTCCAGCGCTTTATTGTCCGCCGCCATTTTTCTGGCCCGATCCAGGGCCGCGGGTAACTGGCGAAAAGCCGGTGGGTTGGTCATCAGGTATTGTGTCGGTACATAACCTTCCTGATCACCGTATTTCACTTTACTGAAGCCCTTGCCGGAATTTTCTTCCAGCAGTACCAGCGAAGTGCCGGTCTTCAGTCCACGGTGCAGAATCCGGTATTCATTACCGGGTCCGCTGCGCATGGGCACATAGGTAATATCAGTGATATATCGTGTCTCTGCACAGACCTGCCCGATCCATAACAACCCGAACAGAACAGCCAGCCAATGTTTTTGCATTTTCACAGGTATCAGCATCTCAAATCACGGCAGAACTTTTTTAAATGGCTTAACGATAACCTGTCGATAAACGCCAGCCTCAATATAGGGATCTGCATCTGCCCAGGCCTGGGCTTCGGTTAAGCTGGCAAATTCGGCAACCACCAGACTGCCGGTAAAACCAGCCTCTCCCGGATCATTGCTGTCTATGGCAGGACAGGGACCGGCCAGCACCAGCTGCCCTTTATCCTTTAGTTGCTGAAGCCGCTCAAGGTGTGCGGAGCGCGCCTTCATTCGCAATGGCAGGCTATTATCGACATCTTCACTGAAAATAGCGTAGAGCATTTATTTCTCCTCAGTCTGAATATGTTTTGAAATCACCAGAAACTGACCAATCACAAACAGGAATGTCAGAATAAGACTGCCGAACACTTTAAAGTCCACCCAGATATCGTGGAAGGTAAATGCCACAAACAGGTTGGCCGCCCCCAGAAGAATGAAAAAGATCACCCAGCTGATGTTCATCTTGAGCCAGATATTGTCCGGCAGTGTCAGGGCGTGTCCCATCATCCGCTCCAGCAGGGTCTTTTCACCAATAAACTGACTGCCCAGAAAAGCAACCGCAAAGATCCAGTTGACGATGGGGGTTTTCCACTTCAAAAAAGCTTCATCGTGAAACGTCAGTGTCATGCCCCCAAACAGCATAACCGCCGCGAGAGTAACCACATGGCTTTTTTCCAGCGCACGGTTTTTCAGATACAGGCTGCCGTACACCAGAACGGAAGCAACCATCAGCACCAGAGTTGCGCTGAACGGTCCACCCAGTTCAAAGTCATTTGCCCCCAGACTGACCGTTCTCGGGTCCATTTTATAGACGACAAAGAAAAGAATCAGAGGAATAAAGTCAATTATTTGCTTCATATTTGGCCAATCAGAGTAGAATAGGAGGCACCAATCAGGAGGCTGTCCGAGAATAGCGCCCGTAGCGAGGACGGCAGAAAATTGAGGATAAAAATTCGGTTTTGTGAGGTGAATAGCGGGGCTATTTGCCGAACAAAAGCGGATTTTTAGACCAATTTGCTGCCGCCACAGTAGGGCAGTCTATTCTCGGACAGCCTCCTAGTCACCCCGTTAGTAAATAACGGTCAGGGAGTTTGAGCCTGCTGGCAATAACAGTCAAACTACATAATAAACTAATTGAATTTCAGGGTAAGAGGCAATTTTGATTTCCATTGATTTACACAGCCACACCACCGCTTCTGATGGAACTCTTGACCCAGTTGAACTCTACCTCCGGGCTCAGGAACGACAGGTCCATACCCTGGCCATTACCGATCATGACACCGTTGCTGCCCATTACTTCCTCAGAGACCACCAGCCTGAGGGGGATATTCGATTAATCACCGGCATTGAGCTCTCCACTACCTGGTCGGGTGCTGAAATTCATATTGTCGGTTTGAATTTCTCCCTTGATCACCAGGACCTGGAGCTGGTCATAAAAGCCCAGGGCGAGTCCCGCAGAAAACGCTCACATCATATTGCCGAACGGCTGGCCCGCCGTTTGCCAGAATGGAATGCCGATCAGATTTTCCGCAAAGTCCTTGAGGTTGCGGTTGAACAACAGCAAAACAGCCATCATGGCTTTATGCTGAAACCGGACGACGTGCAGATTGGGCGGCCACACTTTGCCCGCTGGCTGATCAGTGAAGCACGATGCCATGATATGGATGCTGCGTTTCGCAAGTACCTCGATAACAGCAAAATTGGCAACCTTAAAGCCTTCTGGCCAAAGATGAGTCAGGGCGTTGCCTGGATCCGGGCACTGGGAGGAACGGCCGTTCTTGCCCACCCCGGAAAATACCGGATGACCGCCACCAGACTCCGGGCTCTGATCAAAGACTTTACCCTGGCAGGCGGGCACGCCATGGAGGTTCAAGGCTCTAACCACCCACACAGTCAGGTAGAGCAAATGGCACGCTATTGCCGGGAGTTTAACCTGATGGCATCACAGGGCAGCGATTTTCATAACCCGGACTACCCGTGGGTTGATATTGGTCGACTGCCTCCCTCTCTCCCTGCCAACCTGAAACCGGTTTGGGATATCTGGACATAGCACCTGCTGTGGCCGGGGAAGAAGGTGAAATCATTACCGTGTTGTCTGGGTAACACCCGTGAGTAATCACAAACAGAAATGTGAGCCCCACTGGCCAGCTCTTCTTTCCTGCTGACCTCAGTGTTATGATGCGCCACCGCTTTTGCGCAATCACCACCGTGCTCTTTCGCTGAAGCATCACTCTTTCGGCTGAAGGCTATTTTTTTAGCTAAAGACCCTTTTCTTGCTGAAGGCTCTACTACATGGTTTCAATGAGTTTGACGGGTTGTCGTGCCTCCGCACTCCGTTCGTCCTGAGCCTGTCGAAGGACCCATAGGGCCTAAAGGCGGAAACTCCGGACTCTGATAGATCGTGCCAAGCACCCTTCGTCCGTGCATCCTGAGCGGGGTCGAAGGGCGCTCAGGGTGAACGGAGATCGTACACGTCAAACTCATTGAAACCATGTACTACCCCTTCATCACTCTGAGTTATGGCCGACAAACTTGTTTGCTTGTCACCACCCACACCCCGGGCCATAGGTAGAGTGAATAACCCTGATGCTGACGATTACCATGAGCCAGTTCTTTCAGATTCACCCCGACAACCCGCAACTGCGCCTGATCCGTCAGGCTGTCGATATTATTCGCGATGGTGGTGTGATCGCCTACCCTACCGACTCAGCCTATGCCCTGGGTTGTCACATTGGCGATAAAAAGGCGGTTGAGCGCATCCGGAAAATTCGCAGGCTGGATGAAAAGCATAATTTTACCCTGGTCTGCAGAGACCTCTCCGAACTTGCGACCTATGCCCAGGTGAATAATACGCAATATCGAATGTTGAAAAATCACACACCGGGCCCCTATACCTTTATTCTGAAAGGGTCCAGGGAAGTGCCTCGACGGTTGATGCACCCGAAGAGGAAGACCATCGGCATACGTGTGCCTGAAGGTGCCATTGTGCAGTCATTGCTCAGCGAGCTGGGCTGCCCCATTATGAGTTCAACGCTCCACTTGCCTGGTGACGAGTTCCCCATGATGGATCCTTACGATATCCGCATGACGCTGGAACCCCAGCTGGACCTGATTATTGATGGCGGGTTCTGTGGCATGGAGCCGACGACAGTGGTCAGCCTGATGGAAGATGTCCCGGAACTTCTCAGGGTTGGCAAAGGTAATCCTGAGCCTTTTATGATTGATTAGTTTTTCTTGCGGTAAAGCAAGTATCAGCTGTTAGTTCACACAACTATCCATGACATGCCATGATGTGGAATTAACAGCAAATCTATTTTTCTACTATTCAGAAAAGTCGTCTAGGATAAATAGTCTAATTCAAAAGCCTGAATCCCATACTGCATCCAACAATCAAGAATCAATTAGTGAATATGTGAATAGTCGAAATCAATCAACAAAGCATTTATCAAACCATGCCAATATCAGCAATCAAAAAACCGGAAACCAAAAGATACCAAAATAAATTATTCATAATAATCTTTGGATTTCTTATACACCCTTTAGATATTCAGGCTGAACTTGGTATAAAAAACACCTATCAAACATCACAACAACACTTTTCTCAAGCCTACCCGGACACTAATGAAAAAATTGAATCAAAAGAAGTTAAAGGTGAACTTCCTGATATTATTCTTACACCCGGAGAAAAAAGAAAAATCGTATTAAAATCACTCACCCAACAAACCATCGACCAGGCCAGTTCCACAAACAAAATTCTGACACATTACGCCGTTAAAGACCTGGATTTATTAAATGGACCAACGCAGTCACCCGACCACAGCATTCTGAAAAGCCTTGGAACCCCGATTACCATATCCGGAGAAATCATGTTAGCCAATATGCTGATTACTCCGACAACCGATATCAACGTACTGAAAAAAAGACAATCCACCATTCAATACCTGATCGATAATCCAATAATCATGGCCAGGCTGGAGAATCATTTACAACGGTTCTCCGCCAATGAGGATGGCATCATATCTCTGCTTGACCCCTCCGATACTGTCTATAAAGGACTTTTCCAGAGCCTGGATGCTACCACTCAGTTTGGTATGAACCCGAAAACCAGCAATGAAAAAGAAGCCTCCCGTCGTTTTATTGAAAGCCTGAATTTGCTGAGCCTCGGGTTTATGCCAACCTACCTTTATTACAATTCTTCACATCCATTGCATCTGGTCAGCGGCTTGACACTTTATGGCCTGACACTTTATCTGACACAACGAAGTGCCAAAAGAGAGAGGAAATATTACACCTACGTAATGGAACGCAGCAGACGCCCGGGCCTTGCCTTATTTGAAGCCAGAAAACTCTGGATGACCCTTGAGAACCATCCACCGTTTCATGAAGTGCTGTTATCCTACCCGGAGCTTGCAAGGCTGGATTACTCGAAAGAGTTCCGGGAAATGCTCGCGCTATTGAAAGAGCCCCCTGAAAGCCCTGTCCGTTCTAACTGGCACTACTACACCTCTCACATGGGGTGCTACCACATGGCATTAGAACTGATGCAGAAGCACAAAAGTTCTCTGTTATACATCCTCAAGGCCGTGGGTGAAGTGGATGCCTGGCTGACCATTGCCAGACTGGTAAGCCAGGGTCAGCAAAGAGAAAGCAACCCAATTGCCTTTGCAAAATACATTCCGGAACACGCTTCACCCTACCTGAGACTTGACCGATTCTGGAATCCACATTTATCACCAGCAGTCGCCGTGCCAAACAGTATTGAAATAGGCGCGCAATTACCGTTGAACACCATCATTACAGGCCCTAATGCCGCCGGAAAATCGACCAATATGGAAGGCATTGCCATTGCCGTCCTGCTGGCACAGACCTTTGGAATTGCACCAGCGCACGATATTGAAATAACCCCGTTTTCCCTGATCCATACTCACATGGATATCAGCTCAGAGGTGGCAGCAGGGCTGTCAACCTTCAAGGCAGAATCGGTAAGAGCTATTGAACTGATGGACCATATTGAAAACATGGTAGAGTACCAGTTCAGCCTGACACTGATGGATGAGATTTTCAGCAGCACCAATCCGATAGAAGGTGAGGCTGGCACTTATGGCTACCTGAAAATCATTTCCAACAACCGGAACTGCATTAATATCTGCACAACCCACTACCCCAGACCCACACTGCTGGCTGATGAATACCCCGGAATATTCCAGAACATGCATGTTCACGCCGACATCACCAGTGACGGCAGACTGGTCTATGACTACCTTTTAAAATCCGGTTTTTCTGAACAGCATATTGCCATCAAGATTCTTGAAGATGAGGGCATTCAATCAGAATTTCTTGATATCGCCACGGACATCATCAAATATCCGGAACGATACCCTCTTCAAAACCGCAGACACTAGGAGCCTGGTTTCAAAGAGTTTGACGTGTACAATCTCCGTTCACCCTGAGCGGAGTCGAAGGGTGCTTGGCACGATCTATCAGAGTCCGGAGTTTCCGACCTTCGACAGGCTCAGGACGAACGGAGTGCGGAGGCTCAACAACCCGTCAAACTCACTGAAACCATGTACTATGAGACCGGGAAAAACGCTTTATCAATGCCTTGTTCAGGGGAACATCCAGTCTTTTGATACTGACCACAAGACCCATCCTATTATCGGCCACTAAAGCCGGTAATGCGCGGCAGGGAATACTGTCTCGCCCCTCTTTCCCCTGGATTAAAACTGTCGTACCCTGTCCTCTCAGGACTAATTTGGGAGAGCCCTTTGAGCGCTGTAGACCCTCAGTCGCGTGTTTTATCTGGCATGCGACCCACTGGCCGATTGCATCTTGGCCATTATCACGGTGTTTTAAAAAACTGGCTGGCACTGCAACACGAATACGACTGTTTTTTCTTTGTGGCAGACTGGCATGCATTGACCACTCACTATGAAGATACCCAGCACCTTCAGCAACACATGCTGGATATGGTCACTGACTGGCTCGCCGTTGGTGTGAACCCTGGCTCTTCCACCATTTTTATTCAGTCCCGGGTACCGGAGCATGCCGAACTTCACCTGCTGCTTTCCATGATGACACCGCTGTCATGGCTGGAACGGGTTCCAACGTACAAAGACCAGCAGGAAAAACTCAGAGAGAAAGACCTTTCTACCTATGGCTTTCTGGGGTATCCCCTCCTGCAAAGTGCTGACATTCTGGCCTATCGGGCAGGCAGCGTGCCTGTGGGTGCGGATCAGGAAGCCCATGTGGAGATTACCCGGGAAATTGCCCGCCGTTTTAACCATCTCTATGGCCGTGAACCCGGTTTTGAACAAAATGCCGAAATGGCCATCCGGAAAATGGGCAGAAAGCAGGGTGAAATATACCGGAAGCTTCGCAAAACCTATCTGGAAAAAGGCGATGAACAAGCCCTGGAAACAGCCAGGGCCCTGCTGAAAGAACAGAACAATATTACCCTGGGTGACCAGGAACGCCTCTTCGGTTATCTGGAAGGCACCGGCAAGGTTATTCTGCCAGAGCCTCAGGCATTGCTGACACCGCAAGCCAGAACGCCGGGGCTGGATGGACAGAAAATGTCCAAGTCCTACAACAACACCATCAGTCTCAGAGAAAGTGCGGACGAGGTGGACACCAAGATCCGGAAAATGCCCACGGACCCGGCCCGTATTCGCCGGAATGATCCGGGTGATCCCATAAAATGCCCAGTATGGCAATTTCACCGGCTCTATTCTGACCAGCAACGTCAGGACTGGGTACACAGTGGCTGTACCAGTGCCAGCATCGGTTGCCTCGACTGCAAAAAGCCGGTCATAGAAGCGATCCAGGCCGAGCTGGAACCGATACGGATTGAAGCCCTGGAACTGGAAAATAACCAGGATGTGGTCAAGAGCATTATTACCGAAGGGTGCGAGAAAGCCCGCGATGAAGCCCAGGACACCCTGAAGGAAGTCCGGGATGCCATGGGACTGCACTATCGCTAAGAGCCTGACCGAGAATTGGTATAGTTCCTCTCTGGACAGACACCACCTCTGGCAGGCATGATGGAACTGATCAGCAAATAAGCCATCTAACCTCCCAGGAGCCTGTCGGACTTAAGCGTCCGTAGCGAGGATTGCGAGAAATTGAGGATAAAAATTTCTGCTTCTGAGGAGAATAGCGGGGCTATTTGACGAAGAAGCAGGAATTTTTAGACCAATTTATCGCAACCGCAGTAGGACAGTCTTAAGTCCGACAGGCTCCCCCGGCCCAGCAAGAGGTGAACTGCCCATGACCACGACGGAAGCCGTGGCCGAACAACCAGCACAGACGTCAGCCCCATCGGAAGCAGAATCCGTTGCACCCGAAGCTCCTCATATAAGAGCGGAAAAATCGCTGGCGCTGGTTAAGGGTCAACCATTCACCAAGCTGCCTGACGATCTCTACATTCCACCGGATGCCCTGGAAGTCTTTCTGGAAGCCTTTGAAGGCCCGCTGGATCTTCTGCTCTACCTGATCAAACGGAACAACATGGATATCCTCGATATCCAGGTGGCCCAGATCACCCATCAGTACATGGAATACGTCAAGCTGATGGAAAGTTCCCAGTTTGAGCTGGCGGCAGAATATCTGGTGATGGCCGCAACACTGGCGGAAATCAAATCCCGAATGCTGTTGCCACGAACCGCAGAGGCTGAAGAGGAAGAAGACGACCCCCGTGCTGAGCTGGTCAGGCGACTGCAGGAGTATGAGCGCTTTAAGAAAGCGGCCGAAGACCTGGATGACCTGCCCAGAATGGGCCGGAATAACTGGCCAGCCAAAGTTCAGCCTCCTGAGTTTGAGCGGGTTCAGATACATCCGGATGTTGATCTTCAGGATATTCTGGTCGCCCTGAGCGAAGTCATGCGTCGGGCTGATATGTTTGAGCACCACCATGTAGCGGAAGAAGCACTGTCCGTTCGAGAGCGGATGAGCGAGGTGCTTGCCATGCTCTCCCCTGAACGCTTCACCCCCTTTGTGGCACTCTATCGGGTCAGCGAAGGCCGACTGGGCGTGGTGGTCACCTTTATGGCCATTATGGAACTGATTAAGGAATCCCTGATCGAGCTGGTACAAAGCGAACCCTTTGGACCGATTCATGTGAAGGCCCGGAATAACATGGAAAATATCAATGAGCGAAAAGCCTGATCTCTCACTGATTCTGGAAGCAGCGATCATGGCCAGCAGTCGTCCACTGACGATTGAACAGCTGGCGGCCCTCTTTCCGGAAGACAATCGCCCTGATGGCAATGAAATCCGTGAAGCCCTGGTCAAAGTATCTGACGCCTGCGAGAGCCGGGCCTTTGAACTGAAGCAAGTAGCGTCCGGCTTCCGCTTCCAGGTTCGTCAGGCCATGGCTCCCTGGATTGGCGGCCTGTGGGACGAAAAACCTCAGCGCTATACCCGTGCCCTTCTGGAAACCCTGGCCCTGATCGCCTATCGCCAGCCCATTACCCGGGGAGAAATTGAAGATATTCGTGGCGTCAGTGTCAGCAGTAATATCATACGCACCCTGCAGGAGCGGGAGTGGGTTCGCGTTGTCGGCCACCGGGATGTGCCCGGCAGACCCGCCATGTTTGCCACCACCCGGCAATTCCTGGATTACTTCAACCTGCAGAACCTGAATGAACTGCCGCCGCTGTCGGAAATCCGGGACCTGGAAGAAATCGCCAAGGCTCTGGAAATCCCGGAAGAGATTGCCGAGGCACTGGCGGCTGCAGGCGGTACGTTAGAACAGCCGGAGCTGGCAGACCAGGAGATCATCAAAGAGCGTTCGGCCCAGGAGCTGTTCGATGAACTGGACGCCATGGAAGCCGAATTACCCACTGGCTTTAATGACTTGATCAAAAAGCAGAAAATACCGGCCCTGCAACTGGAAGAGGAAAAAGAGCAACACAGTGCTGAACCAACTGAAGATGAATTAGCCACCTCTTCAGAAAGCCAGACTGCTAATGAGCAGTCATCTGAAGAATCACTTTCTTCCCAGTCTGAAGAGCCAGATGAAACCTTTTATTAATCAAATATTAATCAAAGGCACTCTGAAAGTATTCTTACAGGGTGTCTTCTGGAACAGAGCCCCCTGCCCAGCCCCAAATACCAGTAAAAATAAGCATCCAAGCATAAAAAAAAGCGTATGTGATTCAAACTATTCTTACTAATGCCATACAACTGGCTACCATTAGCCCTCACCATTAACGCGTTTACAAATATAGGAAAAAATAGAAATTGCGTTTCAGAATAGTTAAATACCACATAACCATTTTCCCTTTTAATATTGGCCATATAAGACAATGGATTGATATCAACATAATCAACTTTGTTATGAGGTATTGATTTTGATACGGCAACCAGACTCAAACCCGGCAGGCATTTTCATCGACCCACAACCTGTAACAACCCAGCCTACAGAACCGCAGGGGCAATGGAGAGGGTTGGAGGTAATTCGATTGCAAGCCCGTGAGTTAATTCGGTCATTTAATCCCTTCTATGATCCACCCAATTCCCAACCGCCACCGGATGTTGCAGACTCTGCTGCTGCTATTGACTTTCAGGGCCGTGATGGCAAGACCAGTCACTGCCTGCAGTTCACCGCACTGGCAGGACGGGCGATAGCGGCCTATGCCAACATGCCCCCGGAAATCAATAATGCGCTGAGCTATCTTGCCACCCTCGCGGTTGCAGGACGGCTTGCCAATGATCAGCTTAACGCGTTCACTGCCCACGCCGATTTGGTACCCGAGCCTGGCACACACAGGGAAACACCGGACGAGACTCCGGCAAATGCTAAAAATAAAACCGGAAAAACTTCACTGAACCCACAACAACAGCCTGATAACTCCGCCACCTCAACGCTGCGTGCCAGCCAGTTGCCAAACACCTCCGTGGCACTGGGAGCTCTGGTCGGCCTTTCCGCTGTCGGCGCGTCATCAGCATCCACCCCTGACAATACCCCCTGGGTTGAAGTGGCGGACGCCGAGACACTGGGCAAGATTTGCCAGGATGCAGAATCATGCAGCAATAAATATCGGCTGACAAAGGATATCGACGGTAGCCAATTGCCTAGGCCCATTGGCAATGAAACCCTTCCATTTACTGGCAAGGTGGTCGGTGACTGTCGTACCATCTTCAAACTTCCGCACTGCCTGATAGGACACTTGTCCGGTGACGGCCTTATTGATGACCTGCGCTTTCGTAATGCCAATATTACATCAACAACTACGGCCGGGGTTGCGGCTTGTAAAATGTCAGGCGGTGCCACAATCAGTAATATCCGGGCTGAGCATGCTTACCTTGCTACCCTTGCTACCAATGAAGTTGTAGGCGCAGCTATTGGCGTGGGTAAGGTTAATGGAGGCAATGTTATCAACACAACAGCAATAAACTGCACGGTGGAAGCCTCCATTGGTGATGATATATCAGCAGCATTTGCCGGTATTGCCGTGGGCTGGTTAGACTCGGGAATTGTTACCAACACAAATGTGATGAACTGCACAGTGAAAACTTCCGATTATTCATTCGCCGGTATCGGTGCGGGATATCTGGAACAAGGCGCTGTTACCAACACGACAGCGGTGAACTGCAATTTGGCAACCTCTGGTAGTGAAGCTAACTCCGGTATTGGGGCGGGAGAGAATAAAGGAAGTGTTACCAACACGAAAGCGGTGAACTGTCATATTGAAACAAAGAATCGTTTTGCATATGCCGGAATCGGGGCGGGACTTAGTTATGGATCTGTTACCGACACGACTGCAGTAAACTGCACGGTGACAACCTCGGGCGGACAGGCAGATGCCGGTATTGGGGCGGGAAATAATGTAGGAGCTGTTACCGGCACGACAGCGCTGAACTGCAAAGTGACAACCTCGGGCGGACAGGCAGATGCCGGTATTGGGGCGGGAATTAGTTATGGAGCTGTTACCGACACGGCTGCAGTAAACTGCAATGTGACAACCTCTGGCGCACAGGCAGATGCCGGTATTGGGGCGGGAATTATTAACAAAGGAACTGTTACCGACACCAAGGCGTTTGACAGCATCATTAATAGTGATGGTAAAGCAAATATCACGGGAGGGGATAACCCGGTTATTTGTAATGTCAGAATTAATGGTAATAAACAAACAGACAGTTCCCGAGACTGTCGTTATGGTTTGGATAATGATTTCTGTGCAAATACAGACCCCAGCCTGGTAACACCGGATTGCCAGCCCGTTAAGTATGTTATTGATACATCATACTGTGCTAATGCCACACTGACGCCCCTAATCACAGAGACGCCGGTAACGGTACCGAGTACCAACATTTCCCTTCCCGGCCCGGCTTCTGCCACACTTACGCCCTTGATCACAGAGACGCCGGTAACGGTACCAAGTGCCAACATTTCCCTTCCCGGCCCGGCTTCTGCCACACTTACCACTTTAACTCCGACAGTGGCATCACTGGGTACAGGCGCTATCACCGGTATCGCCCTGGGTGCCGCGGTGTTTTTTGTGGCGGCCGGTGCTGTTGGTTTCTGCGCCTACCGTTACCGCCAAAGATCATCATCAGCTGATATTGGCCGTAACGAACCCATGCCAATGCACTCCAACAGCCAGCCACGGACTGGTAGACCGTTGGCTGCTCCTCCTCAGCTCAATTACGAGAACGATTTCGAACGGTTGTTGCCTGCCTGCCAGACAGGAGAACACAGCGATGAGGAGCAGCTACTCGAAGATAAACTGTAGAAAAGAACCTGAATGAACTGCCGCCGCTGTCGGAAATCCGGGACCTGGAAGAAGAGGAAGAACCGGGTACTGAACCTTCAGCAAGCCAGACTACTGATGAGCAATCCTCTGAAGAAGTACTTTCTTCCCAGTCTGAAGAGCCCGATAAAACCTTCCATTAATCAACGACACTCTGGAAGTATTCTTCCAGAGTGCCTGCTGGCCCCCCCCCCCCAACCTCACCCAGCTCCTGAAATACCGGTTGAAAATAAGCATCCAACTCATGGGCAAGGTGGTTCCAGTCTTTATTTTTATCGCCATCAAGAAGGTAAGTGAAATCTGGTAATTCTTCGCCATCAAAAAACTCATCTGGAAATTGTGAGTCTAATATATTTTCCTGGTAAAATGAGAAGGAAAGTATTGGCTGATGGACGTCTTTGCTCATATCTGTGCAAAGACGATGACTGTGGCGTAGCATCGTTACATCACACCCTCTCAGATAACTGTCAATTTTATCAAGCCCTTTGCCAAGATCAGACATAACACCTGTATTAATAATACCGTTGATTAGATCATCGAACTTTATTGGAACCATTCCCCGGGTAGTGAGATCGGGTATGTAAGTGTCGAAGGAGTTAACTTTACATTTTTCAAGTAATCTGCAATTCGTTTTCTGCCACGACTCGAGTCTACAGGCAATGGTATGCAATTCTTCCAGTCTGGCTGTTGTGAAATAGTCAGCGATCGTTTCACCAAGTTCTTTCCTGACACTTTCAACGGCCTTATCGCTAGCGCCCTTCCCCGCAGAAGATATTGACGCCAGTTCATTCAAGCTGGATGTCAGAGACTCCTCCAGAATCAGCTCACCGCCACGATAAGCGCAGCCCCCTGCAGCACCTTCAGTGGAATCCGCGTCCTTTACCAGAAGAAGGCTCTTTAACATTTGCTCCAACTCCATGAAGCAATCGGGTTCTGAACCAGGACCTGAACTTAGGGAGGATAAGGGTGAAGCATCATCATCAGAACTCTCATCATCTGAGCCAACCGTAAATTTCACAACCGATGGATTATCAGTTCCACCCAATGCTGGATTCATATAATTATGGGCAGGCAAAACAGCACTTGCAGCCCGAGCACCAACGGCCGTACTGTGCTGAAGATCTTCAGTGGCACGACTCCGAAAAATACCGCCCGCATGTTGAGCATTCGCTGGCAAGGCAGAATCATTCTGGTCATAGCTGTTGCTTTGTGATCCGTTTACAAAGTTTGCCAATCCGGCATTTAGACTTGGCGGAATCATCATTAAACCTTCTAACGATAGATATTTATTCCCCATAGACAACTTGCGTTCTCAATAGGTTCAGTCATTGGAATAATATTTTGATGAGTCAAATCAGGACCTGTGACCATTACAGTGTGTAACTCAGCCCAACCCAATAAGCGCGTCCCATCTGATAACGCTTGCCTGCTGTGGTGTCCGTGTGCGGCAGTTTATTAAACAGGTTAGTAACACGCAGATCCAGCGTCGCCTTGGAATCAGGCGCGTCCCAGAACAAATATTTGGTATTCAGGTCAATTTCATAGTGAACGCTTTTGCCATCATCACCAATGATTTTATCGCTGCGGGAGAATTGATCCCGATTTTTTCTCAGTACGGTTTTCAATCGAACATTACCATCCATGGGAGTTGGAATAGTCAATGCGGCAGTCAACTCATCACTGAACGGTGTATCCAGATCAGACTCCCGATAATCTGTCGGCGAAGTAATGCGATAAACCTCCCAGTCCCCCAGCTCGCCAGTAGCCGTATTGTAGTTACGGCGATAAATCGTGCGATCAGGCTCTTGTGACTTGATAGCGTAACCCACCATGCTTTTAGCGTAATATCGGTTAGCACCTAACGTCAGGAATGTGTCGTCCATAAACTCCCACGCAGCCGTGAGTCTTGGGGCGAGATTATGATTATCAAGAAAATCATCGTGGGAGTAGCGAAGGCCAGCCCTGATATTCCAGGCACCAAGCGCCTGAGAGTACTCACTCCACAGCGCCTGACTATTGATCCGCCCCGGGCATCATGGGCGGCATAGTTTATGTATTGTCTCGCAGCGTTGTCGGCTTTACAGGATGGGTCACCAGCGGGGCAATTCCAGTCCACGCCATTGACAGGACTTTTTTGCAAACCGAAGGAGTTGTAATCGGCAGAGCGGTTTTTTTGAGCCTCGATTGTTTTTAATTCAGCTCCATAATTAACATCGCCAGAAAATAACGGAGAGCTTGCCTTAAAATTCCAGGTGTAATCCGTTTGTGTCTGTTCAAGGTCACCAACGCCGCCTTCATAACAGTTCGTTGCATCACACCAGTCAACCGTAGAACCGGACCAGCGATACTGATAATTGGGCGAGTTTCTGCTGGCATCACTATGCTGCACCGAAATCTTTGACTCCCAACGGGTTTCACCACTGAACCCGTTTACGGACAGGTAACTCTGCAAGCCGGAAGAATCATTATCATTTGCAACTAACCCGGAACCATAATCCTTCTAACACTGGTGCAGTTGCTAACATGCGGAATTTTTGGTGTTTTATTCGAAGAAAAATACATACAACAATAATTGTTTGTGTTGCTTCAGCCTTCATAACTTCATTCGCCCAGGCGACTGAAACACCAAAGTGGGATGACCAGCTAATCGTACAAACGCTGAACAACGGCTTTCGATATGTTGTGCACGACAGTAATCAGGAAAGCGCCCCCTTCAACCTCCGCCTGATTGTCAATGTGGGCTCGGTTGACGATGAACTAAAAGGTATGGCCCACATTATTGAGCATATGGTTTTTCGCACAAATTCCGGCCTTGGGAGTTCCGTTCATCAATATCATATTGCCTTTAATGCCGCCATGCAGGAACAGGATTGGGCTGTTGAAAAAAAAGTCATTATCGAGGAGATGAGGCTGGGTACCGGTGTGGCTGAGCGCATTAATAACGAAAAAAAAGCCATCGTTCGCAATAACTCCCGATACGTACAACGACCCACCATTGGTTTGGCAGAAGATGTGCAAAAAGTAGCGGTGCAGGATATCAAAGATTTTTACACCAGGTTTTACGTTCCTGCCAACATGACCCTGGTCGTCTCTGGCAATATTGATGAAAAAACACTCCAAAAAGCCATAGCCGATACCTTTGGGAAACAACCGTTCAAAGCCAAGCCTGAGAGGGATTATCTGGAACTGCCCCTGCAAAAGCAGCGCTTTATCGGCAAAGTTCAGGATCCTCAGGGTGTGACCTCAATGGTGTCCATGGGTTTTCGTAGCCCGCTGCAACCCTATGACAGAATGGCCGGGCTATACCAGCGCTTACAAAATTACTTTCTCAGAAAGCTGGCGGTCAGTCAGGTGCGTTCGCAATTGGATGCCCACGCTGATCAGGGTATCGAGTCGCTTTCAATGACGTTCAAAGAGTCGACCAATGAACGGCTGGTAGTTGCCCTGGCAGCTCGTACCGCTAACCACGATCAAGGGATGGTTGCGGTGCTGACTGAAATTGAACGACTGAAGCAGAACGGACTACGCCGGACTGAACTGGAGAAACTGAAAGAGAAAGCGAAAAAGACGATTGCAAACAATGTTGAGGCTGCTTCCCTACGCAACTTTCAGCAATGGGAAGACAAAATAACAACGGCCATTATGCAAGACGGTATGTTGGAAGATTATAACGTCCGGGCTAAACGTAACCTGCAGTGGATTGACGCCATGACGCTGGATGAATTAAACGCACGCTTGCGCACTCTGCTCAGTGCTGATGACCAGTTTGTCTATTATCAAGTTCCGGGAGCCATGGCGCGCAACCTGCCATCTCAACAACACATTGATCAATTACAAAGTAGCATTGCCAGTAAGCCATTGTCTTATGAAGTTTACAGTTCAAGTCGAATTGTCAGTGCGCCAGCCATAAAAGAAAAGACAACAATACACTGGCCAGAAGATAAACAGCACCACGGGACAGCAATCAAGCCTGAGGCCTGGGATAAAACGTCAGTTAAACGATGGACGCTGGACAATGGTGACTCGGTTGTCTGGCTGAACCGACCAACCGCTGATGGGAACCTGTATATAAAAATGCTTTCCAGTGCGGGCTATGAAAACCAGCAGTCGCCTGCCTGGTTAAGTCGGGTTGCGGCCCAGGTCTGGGAACAGGCTGATTTTTCTTTTGCTACCGCAACCCAGGTTTCTGCCTGGAAAGCCGAACAGGGAGTACAGTGGCAATGGTCACAAAAACAACAGCAGCTTGATCTGAGTGCACTCATTCAGCCGGAAAAACTGCCATCATTGATGGCGCTGTATGCGGCGCATCATAAACACTGGCGCATAACTGAGCGTGAGTTTAAGCAGTTGAACCGCCAAATTCTGGCAGAATCGGGCTCAATGGCAACGACAGCAGGTGCATCACTTGTGAATGTTGACGCATCAGGTTCCCTGCAACCCCATTCACTGACACAACCAATGCTGGAACAAAAGATTCAGGCATTGAGTGAGCAGCCTGTTACGTTATTTATTGTCGGTGAACTTGCCCAAGGTTCCATTACCGAATCCGTGATCCCCTATTTGGCAGGGCTGCCCCGGCAGAAGGCAACGGCTATAAGCAACGAGCGCCAGCCCGGTGGCCACCAAAAAATAGATCGCAAGATCCACAATGACAACAAGGCGACAGTGACAGTAAAAGGCATCAGCACAATGCCATGGAGTCCGGAAGCCAGTTTTCTGGTGTCAACGCTTAACCCGATTATCCAGAAGGCTCTGAAAAATGAATTATGACATAAGCTCGGTGGTGTCTACCGGCTGCAGTTTGAGATGCTGCTGGACCAGGGGGGCCTGGTAACCACTCGCCTGCACTTTGTCACTGCACCGGAAAGGGTTGATGAGCTGCTTAACGCCGCTAACCGGGTTCTGGCTAATCTGAACACACCATTAGACAACGAGAACTTTGCCCGAATTCGTGAGGACATCGCCTTTGCCGAAAGTCTTCGACTAAAAGACAACAACACCTGGCTAAGGAGGCTGGCACTCAGTTTTGCCCGGTACGATTCACCAGAGTATCTCGAAAGCATGTCTGAGCTGCACCAGCAGGTGAACCATACGGCCATGAAGTCTCTGACAAAACAGATTTTTCCACAAAGCAACCAGATCGTGACAGTGGATTTACCCAGGCAATCCTGATTCAACAATGCAGCCGGTTTTTTAGCAGTTGTTATAAATATTTCACAGAAGTAGATGGACTATGTTTAAAAGTTTTTTTCTTGATGCCCGTTGGCGCCTCTGGTCCTGGGCGGGCACCCTGTTGATCTTCGCCGCCTCCTGGATGAAGGCAGAGATTGATGTGGATATCAACAGCTGGTTCGGTGACTTTTATAACGCGATTCAGAGTGCTCTCTCCAATCCGGGATCAGTTACTGAAAAGGAGTTGCTCAGCCATCTCTTGACCTTTGGCAAGATATCCGTGGTTTTTATCGCTATTGCTGTCTTTCTTGAGTTTTTCTTAAGGCATTATGTTTTTCGCTGGCGCATCGCAGCGAGTACAGGAAGACACCATGCGCTTTGCAAAAATTGTTGAAGGGCTTGGTGTTTCTCTGCTGCGTTCAATTTTTACCCTTGCCATGTTCCAACCGCTGTTGTGGGAGTTGAGCAAGAAGGTTAATCAGGTGCCGTTTATTGGCCAGGTAGACCATGTTCTCATTTACGTAGCTATTTTGACGTCCATCGTTGGCACCGTGCTTCTGGCTGTCGTTGGGGTTAAGCTGCCAGGTCTTGAGTTTAACAACCAGAAAGCCGAAGCCGCTCTGCGCAAAGAGCTGGTTTTGGGTGAAGATGACGAAACCCGGGCTCAGCCCAAGTCCGTCAAAGAGTTATTTCTCCACGTCCGGGCAAACTATGTTGCGATCTATCAGCACTACCTGTACTTCGACCTGACCAAGTGGTCGTATTTACAATTGTCGTCCATTGTCCCCTATGTGGTCATGGTGCCAACCATTGTTGGCGGGGTCATCACTCTCGGCGTGATGCAACAGATTCTGCGGGCATTTAACCGCGTTGAAGGCTCTTTGCACTTTTTGATTAACAGCTGGTCCACCATCGTTGAGCTGATGTCGGTGTATAAACGACTAAAGTCGTTTGAAGATCAGATTAACGAAGCTTGCGCAACCAGCAATGTCGGTAAGCTCTCGACTAACACTATTTAATGGGAGCTTTGCGGCAGATGGGTGCAGATTGGTCATCAAGGTTTCCGATATATCTTGGGATGTCTTTATTCATTCATTTTGGCATGGCTTTGGCGATGCCAGAAGATAGTGCCGAGATCCCGGTGGCCAGGCCATCGAACAGCAACGTTATCAGCATTGGCATTCAGACAGCAATGGCAGGCACGTTTAATTCACAGCCAGTGAGTGAGTCGTTACCCAAGTTGAACTCCGAAACGGTAAAGGTCGAAGAGGTTGCACCGGAGCAGGTAAAACAACAGCCGCCCCAAACCACTGGAAAACCAATATTACAGCCACAGAAGAAGCCTGACATAAAGCAACAGCCTGAAAAAAAACCTGAGGCTTTGCCAAAGCCTCCTGAACTCGAACAACAGCCGACGCCTCAACAAGCCCGGCCTGCAATGAAGGCGGGTCATCAAGGTGTCAGTGGTTCCAGTGAAGCGCCATTAAAGCAGACAGAAACCAGGCAGAAAACCACAGAAGGCGGTGCTCGTGAAGCTGCGTTCGATAGCTATGTACTGGAACACTTGCTCGCCAGAAAGAAAAATCCCAGGCTGTTAAAGCGTCGACGCCTCAAGGCAGACGTGATGGTGGAGTTTGTAATCGATCGCCACGGGGCGCTGTTGCAGAGCAGCATTACCAAACCGTCGCGCATAAGAGAGTTTGATCGCGCCGCTATAAAATTGATAAAAACTGCCAGTCCTTTTCCACGGGCTCCTGAATATGTCGGGTGGGACCAACGCCGCTATGAAATCGTGCTCAACTATGAGGTTCGTTAGGGTCACAGGTTGCTGTCGCTCAATACACCGATGCAACCAGAGTTCATCGAGTTGGGTTTTCCTTATTCAGGGTGCATCAGCGCAAGCAGTGTTTTGACAAATTCCTTTTTCTTGCATTGGTAATCATTAACTGGCTGAAAGGCCGATAGCCAGCCATTCACTCTGTGCTCAAAACCCTTACGCCACAGATGGCTGAGCAATTTCATGTGAAGATTCTGAGTCAATGCATAAAGGCGTCGGCGCTCTTGCCCCTGGTTTGTCCGGTCGTCCGGGTTTCCGGGGTCTCCTTGAGCGTGCAGTGCAATAAACTGCCGGGCTTTATTCAGGGTAAGCAAAGAGCGTATCAGCAAACCATAAATACGGTCACTGGTGTTTTGGGGGGTGTTAAAAAGAATGGTTCGGGGCAAGGCAAATGCCGCTCCTTTTTGCAACTGCTCAGTGAGCGGATCGAGGTTATCGGTGAGAAATTTCAGCGTATCGTTCAACAACCTGGTTTCTTCAGCAAACGACAAACACCACACCAACTTCTCTACGCCGGGAACTTGAACGGCCAGTCGTGCCGCGTTTTGATGACCTACTCTGTCGTCCACGCTGACCTGCAGCCCCATTGCCCTGGCACCCAGATCACCGTCTGTCAGATTGATATTGAAAGCTTTTGGCAGTTTAATCGCCGGACATCCCGGGACTGGCCCGATGATGACACTTTGGGGGATTTCTGAATCCCTGTCGACATTCAATGTCCGCAGCTCTCCAAACAGGACTCTGGCAGGCTCTTCTGCCGTGCAAATAAGGTCTATGTCGTTGTATGATGAGCAGCGGTTTTGTAAGTAACGGGCATAGGAACCGGTAATCAGGATGGGGGGACAGGGATAAGCGTCATTGATTACCTGAATAATCTCCAGTGTTCTGAGCGTTAGCGAATTTAACTGCGGAACCTGATGATCCAAAAAAACCGCTCTGCCTGTAGTGAACGTATTTTCTTCTGTTTCACACCAGTACTCACGGGGCGGGTAAGGGAATGGATGTTCCCTGCCGAAATTGGCCACGGATGCTTCAACCGCTCTTTCTCTTCGACCAGGGTATTCTAAAACCGGGATCGCGACAGGCAGTTGGCCTCTATAGCCATATCCGGCGTTATTGACACCGTTGGCGGAATATCTGTTTTCATGACCAAAGCCAGACCGGAAGTTATCTGTGGTCTGTCTATACGATTCAGGTCTGTACGATACCGGGCACTCTCTACGAACGGCAACAGCAGCGACATGCTGACTGGCAGAGGCTGCGTATCTGTACCGACTATCACTGGCGACAGCATTTTCCGGATTAAACAGAAACTTATCCCCTGTGCCTGTTTCGTAGAGGCACTGTTCAAGGTCGCGCCCTAAAGCATGGCGCAGTTTACTTCCTTCAGGAAAACCCTTAAGGCATTCCAACACCTGATGCCTTTGGATTCTTCGTCCATAAACAGGCTGTCCAGTGATATAACAGTGTTTCAGGAAAAAGAAATAGATGCGCGAATTCTGAAATGAGGGCCTCAGTGTCTGGATGGAATGCAATACCTGTTCTGCGGACAATCTCTGGTGATCAATGGTCAATCCATTCTGCATAGCCATGAAGATCAATCTACATCGCAATCGTTGTTGCTTATCTTTGATCAATATGCTGTCCAGAAGTTGCCAGGCCTTTTGGATGGCATCCTGAGCATCATTGCTTTCATCGTATCGCTGAGGTTGTTGCAACCTGTGCATCAGGTATTCAATCTGCCTTGCGGCATGATTTCCGGGGGCTTCATTATACGCTTCCAGTACTTTCAGGTTATCCAGATAGCTGCCATTCAATTCTCTGGCATTCAATGCCAACCGGGAATAAAAAATCGCTCTTTCGAGCAACCACCCCCCCCGTTCATAATCCTTAACCACGGCATCCGGTGTGACCTGTCGGCCATTCAAATGCAGCCCCCTCAGGCAACATTCTGCTTTGAAGCGCCCTAGCTCCAGAGTTGCCCTGGCTGCCTTATAATCCCTGACCACGGTATCCGGTGTGACCTGCTGGCCCTTAACCATCAGGTTCCTCAGGCAACATTCCGCTTTGAAACGTGCCAGCTCAAGCATTGCATTGGCTGACTGATAACCCTCAATCACCTCATCAGGGGTCACCTGTCGGCCATTCAACACCGTGCCCTTCAGGCAACACAGTTCCTTAAAGCGCGCTCTTCCCAGCTTGCCACCGGTATCATTATCCGGGAAACTCTTTAACACAGCATCCGGTCTGACCGGCTGGCCATTTAACGCCAGCCCCTTCAGCCAACACTCTTCCATAAAGTGTGCCAGCCCCAGTACTGATTTATTGGCCCGGTAACCGTTAACCACCGTATCCGGTGAAACCTGCTGGCCATTCAACGGCAGCCCTCTCAGGCAACATTCCTCTTTGAAGTGCGCCACTCCCCGTTTGCCTTCCGGACTACCCGGGTAATCCTCCACCACCTCTTCCGGCGTGACCCGTCGGCCATGCAACAGCAGGTCCCTGAGGCAACATTCGGCTTTGAAGCGCGCCAGTTCCAATCTTGCCCCGACTGCCTGATAGCCCATAACCACTTCCTCCGATGTGATCTGTCGGCCATTCAATGGCAGGCGTTTCAGGCAACATTCCGCTTTGAAGCGCGCGATCCCCAGCCGACCTTTCGGATTATCCGGGAAATCCTTCACCACCGCATCCGGTGAGACCGGCTCGCCATTCAACGCCATCCCTCTCATGCAACACTCCTCTTTGAAGCGCGCTATACCCAGTTTGCCTTCCGGGCTATCCGGGAACTCCTTCACTACCGCATCCGGTCTGACCGGGCGACCATTTAACATCAGGCCCTTCAGGCAGCATTCCGACTTAAAGCGCGCTATCCCCAGTTTGCCTTGCGGACTATCCGGAAAATCGTTAACCACCTCAGCCGTTGTGACCGGCTGGCCAGCCAACAGCAGTCCCTTCAGGCAGCATTCCGACTTAAAGCGTGCCAGCTCCAGTGTTGCTTTAAGGTCCTGATAACCCTTAACTACCTCATCTGGTGTGACCGGCTGGCCATTTAACGCCAGGCCATTCAGGCAGCATTCCGACTTAAAGCGCGCTATCGCTAATAGGTACTTATTGTTTTGATCTGGTTTCCGGTTGAATTCCTGAATCACCTGTTCCGGAGTCACTCTTTTATTGTCATAAAGAATGTTCTGCAGGCAAAGTTTGAGCAGGAAGAAGCCACTTCTAAGAGACGATCTATCAGTTCCGTAGGCTGCAAGCACACTGGCCGGGGTGATTCGATGTCCATATAATGTTTTTCTCCCCCAGAAGTCATCCTCAGTAAACTTGCCGTAATCCGGGGGGGCAGCGGCCATTCTATAAGGCTGATAGTTTGCGACCCTTTTACCGTTAAATGTATGTCCGGGGTGTTCTGGCATCCCGCTGAAACCGGCTCTCTGGTCAACCCAGAGAGCAGACTGTGCATGGTAGTAGGCTGGTAAAATTGTTTTCAGAATAAAACCCTGCTAGCTGAGGCTATAAACACCGCCGTTTGACCACAAAATGATTATCAGGTTCCATTCCTCTTCTTTATTTCACCTGTTTACTCTATTTCACTGCGGCTCAACCGGATTGTTTGTACCCGAACCTCCCGTTATACTGCGTTCCCTCTTGTTAAATTCCGGGCGGAGACCCCGCCGATATCCCATGACCACAGAAACTACACTCCCTCCGCAGGGCGAAAAACTGCAAAAGATCCTGGCGGGCGCTGGCCTTGGCTCACGCCGTGAGATGGAGCGCTGGATCACTGAAGGACGCATCAGCGTCAACGGTGTCAAAGCCAGCCTTGGCGACCGTGCAGCCCTGGCCGACGTTATTGCCGTGGACGGCCGGGTTATTAAGCTGGACGCTTACGCCTCTGGTATTCGCCGTGTCATCGCTTATAACAAACCGGAAGGCGAAATCTGCAGCCGTTCTGACAAAGAAGGCCGTCCAACGGTCTTTGATAAACTCCCTAAACTGAAGGGCGAGCGCTGGATCTCCATCGGCCGTCTGGACCTCAATACCTCCGGTCTGCTGCTGTTTACCAACGATGGCGAACTGGCCAGCCGCCTGATGCACCCCTCTCATTCCATTGAGCGGGAGTACGCCGTGCGGGTCATGGGTGATATTACCCAGCAGAAAGTGAAAAACCTGTTTGAAGGTGTCGAGCTGGAAGACGGCATGGCTCGTTTTACCGATATTGTGGACTCCGGCGGTACTGGCATTAACCACTGGTTTCACGTCTGTATTCTTGAAGGGCGTAACCGTGAAGTCCGCCGTCTCTGGGAATCCCAGGATCTGAAAGTCAGCCGTTTGAAGCGGGTCCGTTTTGGCAGCATGATCATTCCTGATCACCTGCGTCAGGGGCAGTTCCAGGAGTTGGAAAAACAGGATATCGACGCGCTTGCCGCACTGGTGGACCTGTCACCCGCACCCGCCTTCCATAAAAAGCCGCAGGATCGGCTGAAAAAGAACGAAGTGCAGGCCAGGAAAGTCAAAGGCAGTACCAAACGTTTCAGTCCTCATCCGAAAAAGCGCTCCCGCTAGGAGGCTGTCCGAGAATAGCGCCCGTAGCGAGGATGGCAGAAAATTGAGGATAAAAAGTCGGAAATTTTTAGTGAATAGTGGTTCTATTTGCTAAAAATTTCCGACTTTTTAGACCAATTTGCTGCCACCGCAGTAGGGTAGTCTATTCTCGGACAGGCTCCTAGGGAAATCTTCATAATGGCAACATCCACCCGGCCCTCTCCCTGCGCTTGATGAGGGGGCTGGCGGTTGGCTTCTCATACCCACCTGGCACCGCCTGTCCGTATCATTTTTGCAGTAAGGGTGAATCCTACTGGTATGCCCGTGCTTCAACCAGCAAATGCCCCTGAAAGCCATACAAGTGCTTTTTCCTGGCAGCGCAGTAACCATAGTCTGCTTCTCCATTGAAGACTCTACTCTTGGGAGCCCTTGTACGAACAACTACGTCGATGGTGATAACTTCACTATCTGAGAGCCTGGCATAATATTTTGCTAAAAGGACAACGGCCGGTAGACAAAAGTTTTCAAGTCCTTGGGCAGCGGCAAGAAAAAGTGAACTTCATCAATCAGTTGTGATCCTTATACATTACTCACAGCCATAAAATGATGATATGAACGTAACATCACCGGGCAATCTCCCTGCACACAATATTGGTACGAGTGTAAATGAAACGACGCAATGTCCGGGTACTGACGCTAACGGCCCAGTGCCAGAAAATCTTATACGCCGCGATTCATTGTCCATTGATGCACTGTTCCCACATAACGTTAAACTTTTATCGAAATTCTCAGTCATTAAAGTCCGGGAGACCGACCCGGCCGAAATGATCCGGTTGATGAAGAAGGGTAATGTTTCCGATAACCTCTGCTATAAAATTAATGGCGACCTGTTTCCCACTCTCAGCCGGTCCCAGCGCAGCAGGATTCAGGCTGTTCCGAAACACCTGTACGTGCTCTTCAGTGTTGATTTTGAGGATTTCAGCCAACTGCCTGAGTTACCGCAAAACTTCTTCGTGGGGCGGACCCTCTTCCTTAAGGCTTGCTCCAGCCTCAGGGCTCTGCCTGAAAACCTTACCGTAGGACTGAGTGCTGAGCTTAACGAATGCCATAGCCTGGAAACTTTACCGACAAATTTCTTTGTGGGGGAGAACCTTCTGCTCAACGGTTGCACCGGACTTAAATATTTGCCCGATGACCTGATTGTCAGGCGCAGCCTGTTTCTTAACGATTGTTACAATCTGCAAAAACTGCCGGAAAATCTCTCGGTACTGGCGACCCTTAGCCTTATTAACTGCACCAGTCTCCGGGAACTGCCCAATGGTATGAACATACCGGAAAATCTATACCTTAAGGGTTGTACCAATCTGGAGTGGCTGCCACAAACCCTCAAGGTAGGCCGAAACCTTATCCTTGAAGGTTGCACTGAACTGAGAATAGCGTCAGATACTCGACTGGAAATAGGTGGCGACCTCATCCTGAAAGATTGCACCAACCTGAGTGAACTGCCTGCCAGGATCAAGCTCGGTGGCGATCTTGATCTCTCTGGCTGCGTTAGCCTGACCGCCCTGCCTCACTGGATTACAGAACTGGGCTGGAGGACGGACGGTCAGGAATTGCGTCTACGCAAGGTTTATCTGGAAAATACCGGGTTGTCGGCAGCGCAAATCGCCCGCCTTCAACATGAACAACCAGAAGGCATGCAATTTTATGTATCTGACCCGGAGGGGGTGCCAGAGCACACATTTGATACGTTTGAAGAGGCTTTTATATTTTGGGAGAATCTTGCACAGTCTGGCACATCCCCCCCAACACTGGATTTGCGGCCTGATCAGATGCAAAGCCTGATTTATTATCTGCAACGCCTGACCGGTACTGCGGATTACCAGAACCTCATAACACGACCAATTCTGGCCCAGCGGGTGTTAGGGGTCATATCGCTGCTCAGCAGTAATCAAGAGATTCAGGAAAACGCCCTGATGCGCATACACCATGCCACCAGCACTTGTGACGACCGGGTTATTCTGGCTCTGGATGACCTGGAAACACTGGAGCTGACCAGATCAGCAGAAACCATGGCTATGCAGCAGCACAGCGACCCCGAAGAATTGCGCGCCCTGGGTCGGCAAATGATGATTCTGGATGCGGTGAAAGAGATTGCCAGACGTCATATAAACACCATGAATTTCGTCAGTCCGATTGAAGTAGAGCTGGCTTATCAGATTGGTTTGCGCAAGCGCTTTAACCTGCCGGGCGCAACTCGGGACATGCTGTTCAGAGCCTGTAGCCGGGTTTACCCGTGGCATATTAACCAGGCCGCCATGGATATCGAACGACACTGTACTGAAGATGCCCTGGAAGACTTCCTGAGAACATGGGGACCCTGGCAAAAATACCTGCGCAACCTGGCCATTCCAGCTTTTGAGCAGCTCCAGCCCAGAATGGTTGCGCGGATCAGGGAATGTCCGTTCTGCCTGGACAAAACAGACCACATGGTTGTCTTTGATAACGATCACTATGATTACCACAGCCTGCGCCGGGCTTTCCTGGAAAACAGCAAGGATCCATTTTTCAAAAAGCCGCTGGACTGGTCAATTGTCTACCGGCTGACGGAAAAATCACGGGATGCCAGTTAGAACCACGTTCCTGAATATCTGATCAGCCTTTGATAACAGGTTTCACTGAAATATTGAATGTTTTGTGTTAGGAAGGAACTTTTATAAGAAAGAGTAGTCTTAAGCTGTAATTCAACAATTCAACAATCCAGTAATTCAATGGATTTCTTTAGTAGCTTACCTTTATCCGATCTTGCTTTTGACGAACTTTGTTCCGACTCATTAGATTTAATAGAACAAACATATCGATTTGATGCCAGCGAACAATCCCCGACATATCAAGGAATGTCTGTACAGACGCTGGATACTTCTTTTCCTGTTTACCATAACCATTCAGATATAGCCAAAAATAACGCTGATCCTGTTAATTCATTGATTAAACATAACATTAAACCTCTAACACTTTTAGAGACAGCAGACTGTTTTTGCACTGGTATTCCTGAAATACCACAATCAGTTCTTGATGAATATGTACCCTGGAAACCTGATAAACCCGATGAACCATCATCAAGACCAAAAATTCCTCTTATTCAGCAGATATGCTTATCAGGGAGTGATCCTGAAATTAGGGAGCCAACACCAGCGAGCCATTCGAATCCAGATTATCCATTAACTAATCTTCCTGACTTACTCTCTAAACCACAATATTTACGATCATATACTGTAGTTAGCCCGCTAAACCTGAACCAAACTACAAGTGATAACCAAACGACCCAGGCAACAGAAATTGTTGATGATCACTCTTCAATGATTGAGCGCCAAAGGCAGAGCAAAAGGGAGCGCCATAGGGAGAGCATGAGAAAGCTTCGCAAAGATCCCGCTTACGCCGAGCGCGAAAGGGAGCGCAACAGGGAGCACCAAAGGAAGCGCTACCAGAATGATCCTGATTTCGCCGAGCGCAAAAGGACAAGCCAAAGGGCGCGCCAAAAAGAGCGCTACCAGAATGATCCCGATTTCGCCAGGCCCGTCAGGAAACGCAGCGCTGAGTACAATGAGTACAAAAGGAAGCTTGGCAAAGATACAGCTGTTCAAAATGGCTGCGAAGTTCATGTTTAGAAGGTGGAATTGCTATTACGTTATTGAGCGAAAACACGCCCGGCAGGGCCGGGAGTGCGGGGAGTGTCACTTGCTCAGATCAATCTGGTACACCGCAAAACCTGTTTCATCCTGCCCCTGCTTTTGCAAGGGATAAGCTGCCCGTTTTGCAATGAAACTTTCTGCGCTTTTGGAGTTACCGGTTTCAAAGGTAATGTTCAGTTTTTTGTCTGACCTGATGGGTGCCAGACGCCAGTTGTTGTCAGCACCTGGTATCACCTGACCGTTCTTTTTGGTCTGAGCCGTAATATACGCAGAAAGAACCGTACGGTTTTCATCAGGAGAAGCAAACGCGACAAACTTATCCCCCGTTCCGGCAAAGTTACCACCGCCATAAGCGCGATAGTTATTGGTAGCAATAATAAATGCCTGGTCCGCTTTCACCGGCTTACCCTGGTAAGTCAGGTTGATGATACGGTGAGAGTCGTTTACCTGAATACCGTTTGCATCAAAACGGGCGGGCTGGGTCACATCAATCTGATAATCAACCCCATCCATCACGTCAAAGTTGTAGGTCTGGAAACCATCCCAGTTCAGCAGCGGTTGTGGCTCGGTACTTTCAGGATTGATCTGATTGAACTGACCTGCGGAGCGCTCCAGCCAGTTTTTCACCTCTTTTCCGGTGACTTTCAGAGCAACCAGTGTATTGGGATAGAGGTACAGGTCGGCAGCATTACGGAAGGTCAGGGTGCCTGCTTCCACCTCGGTGTAGCCAGCCGGATCATTTTTACGACCACCGGCTTTGAAAGGGGCAGCAGCGGAGATAACAGGAATACCTTCCAGATCAGGATCGCCCTGGATAAAGCGCTCAACGTAATCTATCTGCGCATTGTTCACGATCTGCACGGTGGGGTCGTCCTGCACCAGTGCCAGATAGCTGTACATCTGATCAGAAGCCTTGCCAATAGGCTGGTTAACAAATTCCAGGGTGCCCAGGTGCTCTTTTTTGATGATGTTAACTATGTCCCTGTAAGACTTAGCCTTGGAGGTATTGGTCCTGGTATTAAAAATAGCGCGTGTGGTTGCCCTGGCATCAACCACTTCCCATTTGCCACTGCGGTTGTCCAGTTTCAAATCAACCAGCCCCAGATGGCTGCCCCAGCGACCTGGCATAACCGCGGGTACGCCGTTGATCGTCCCTTTTTCCACATCTACGCCGGGGATCTCAGCATAAGCCTCTGCCGGAAAAACGGCGTGGGAGTGGCCAAACATGAGGGCATCAATGCCTTCTACCTGAGAAAGGTAGTAGGTGGAGTTTTCCGCCATGGCTTTGTAGGGCTCGCTGCTCATGCCGGAGTGTGGAATGGCAATGATAATATCAGCACCTTCGGCTTTCATTTGTGGAACGAACTTTTTTGCAGACTCAACAATGTCGAAAGCGACCACTTTTCCTTCGAGATGTTTACGGTCCCACTGCATGATCTGTGGTGGTACAAAACCGATGTAGCCAACCTTAACGGTCTGCAGCTTGCCATCGGAATCCTTAAACTGCTGGCTCTTGATGAGATAAGGCTGGTAGAGGTTTTTGCCGGTTTTGGCATCCACCACGTTAGCGCTTATATAGGGGAAGCGGGCATCATTAATGGCTTCATTCAGAAAGTCCAGACCGTAATTGAACTCGTGGTTACCAATATTGCCTACGTCATAGTCGAGCAGGTTCATGGCTTTGTAGACCGGGTGCATATCCCCTTGCTCAAGGCCTTTGTCGGCCATGTAATCGCCCATTGGCGAGCCCTGCAACAGATCGCCATTGTCTACCAGAACACTGTTTTCAACTTCGGCACGGGCCTGTTTGACCAGTGTTGCGACACGGGCAAGTCCAAACTGTTCGGTGGGCTTGCCCTTGTAATAATCAAAATCCATGACATTGGCGTGAAGGTCGGTTGTTTCAACAACCCGGAGGTCAATCGTAGCAGCGGAGGTCAGACCACTGACAGAAACCAGGGCAGCAAAGACAGTCATGGAAACAGGGGAACGTCGAAAGTACATGCAAAACCTTTCATTCAATGATTGCTGAGTAAGACGGTGAACTGTCGTATCACCAAATTACAAAAAACGTATAGTACAGCAGCTTTACTTTGAGTATCTATCAGGATTTGCAGGTTTTTCCCGATCAGAGGATGTTGCAGAAAGAGCCCTGGAATCAAACATTTCATCCAGCTTAAACCAGTTAGTAATTTGTACTTAGGAACTGTCATTTAATAACTTCGACATTTCAGTAAGCGCTGCCCGCTTCCCGCTGCCCGAAAAAGGCAGGCCCCTTGTACTTTTGCAGCCAGCAGCCAGCAGCCAGCAGCCAGCAGCCAGCAGCCAACGAGCTTAACAACCCTTCATTAAACCGCAGTCTAAACAAACTCCTCCACTTCGGTTTGCAGCCGCGCCGCTATTTCCGCCTGTCGTTGCCAGTCAGGTACTGCCTTGCCATTCAGTGACCCCAAACTGCCCAGCGCCACCTGGGTAATGATCTCTTCTTGCAGGTCACTATCCAGTGTGTGGTT
>NZ_JBLYZG010000050.1:0-42679 GCF_049310245.1 Endozoicomonas sp. ALB115
CTCCGGCGACGGTAGCGCAACAGGCGCCAGCGCCCCAGCCTGCCCAGGCACCCCAGGTACCGGGCAGCACGGCACCACCCTGGAATTAATAAGCGGGTAACGGGCTTCCTTCACCGGAAGCCTATTTAAATATCGTCGTATTACAAACGTCGTCAAACGATTGTCTGCAAACAGAAGTCGTTAATTAGCAACGCAACAAAAGAGGCATCCAAATGAAGATCCCGGAAGCGGACAGCACTATCCAGCGGATTTACCGTCACTACGAGGCACAGGCAGACAACGGTTTTCGTCCACACCTGGGTGCCTCCCTGATTGGTGAGCCCTGCAGCCGTTCCCTCTGGTATAGCTTCCACTGGTGCACCGTTGCCAACTTTGATGGCCGTATGCTGCGTCTGTTTGAAACCGGCCAGCTGGCAGAAGCCCGCTTTGCCGACAATCTTCGGGCCGCCGGTGTTCAGGTTTATGAAGAGGATCCACAAACCGGCCAGCAGTTCCGGGTTACTGCCTGCGATGGTCATTTTGGCGGCTCCATGGACGGGGTAGGCCTCGGGTTTGTGGAAGCCCCCAAGAGCTGGCACGTCATCGAGATGAAAACCCACTCGGAGAAGTCGTTCAAAGAGCTGGTGAACAAAGGTGTTGAAGAGTCCAAGCCCCGCCACTTTGCCCAGATGCAGGTCTATATGCACCTGGCGGAGAACGGCCCACTGAAACGGGCCTACTACCTGGCGGTGAACAAGAATACCGATGCGCTCTATGGCGAGCGGGTGAAATACGACAAAACCAAGGCAACCGCACTGGTGAGCAAGGCGGCCGCCATTATTGCCAGCGACACACCACCGGAGAAGATCCACCAGGACCCCAGCTGGTACCAGTGCAAGTTCTGTGACCATGCCGCCGTCTGCCATGGCCAGCAGGCACCTGTCGTCAACTGCCGCACCTGCCTGCACAGCACCGCCATTGAAAACGGTGAATGGCACTGCGCCCGTTATGACTGCCTGATTCCCACGGAGCAGCAGCGCAAGGGGTGCCAATCGCACCTGTATCTGCCGGACCTGTTGTTTGGCTTTGCCGAACCGGTGGACTCCGGGGAGTACTGGATTCAATACCGGCTGAAAAGCAATGGCCAGCTGTTTGTGACTGGGGAAGCACCGGAGCAGCTGAAGTCCTCCGAGATCCGCGCCGTGGATCAGAAGGAGCTGTTAACCGATCCCGATGTGCAGACTATTCGCCAGTCGTTCCAGGGCACGTTGATTTAGTTACTAGCCAAGGATTCTTGCTACCGGATTTGCGGTATATCTCAAAGTGGGAAAACCCACTTTGAGAAACCTGGAAGGCGGTTTTCCGGCTTCAAGAAACTAAGGACTCTAACGCGAAAAGAGATTTATTGAACAGTTACCGAAAGCGTATTTTTTAATGGAAAACTTGACAATGCAAACAGCAGCAAACTACGATGATCACGCACTGGCAAAATCCAGTGTCGGGATTAGCAGCCCGGATGGACTTAAGGCGCACAAGTCGCCCGTTACTAATGCGGCTTTTTTTGTGCGTAACATCTGTACCCATTCCAGAATTATGGCGGGTCGGGTGGGGCTACCTTCGGGTAGGCCGGTTTCCTTAGGTCCCGGTACTGCTAACCCTGCTCGATCCGCCTCCATTTCGAGATTAGCAGCTCTGCGAGGCGGTTTAAAAACCGACCTGAGGGGGCTCGTTATGCCTACTAATAATAAAACCGAAAAACACCCAACCCTTGCCGAGCAACTGCGCATCAGCCACATCATGAGCAACTACTACGACAAAAGCGTGGTACTGCACGATCTGGCGGATTTGCTCAAGGATTGTCTCGACGAAGAGTGCGAGCAACCCGCCGAACTCCCGAAAAAACACCTGGTCAGCATTGCCAATGCCATCCAGTGCGTAAATGAGTGCATGGATCGCAGCGTCGAAAACCTGATTGATGCTGCTGACGCACTGAACCAATAACGGGAGGGAATATCATGAATCAAGTGAATACTTATACACACCCGATCTTTGGCGATGTGCGCACCGTTGAACAAAATGACAATGACGTATGGTTTGTTGCGAAGGACATTGCCGAAACTCTGGGTTATGAAAAACCAGAAAACGCCATCTCCACGCATTGCAAAGCATTTAAAACCACCTCTATTTTGGAACTCCACAAATCAGGGGATGCCAGTAGTTATAATGAACTACGGGCTAGTGGATACTCACATAATGATTTAGTGAGAAAATTTCAGATCATCCCCGAACGTGACGTATACCGCCTGGTCATGCGCTCCAAACTGCCAGCGGCAGAAAAGTTCGAAGAGTGGGTCGTCGCTGAAGTGCTGCCCTCCATCCGCAAAACCGGCGGTTATGGTCAACAGTCCATCGACTGGAGCAACACGGCACAAGTCGCCGGTTTGCTCAGCCAGTCCCTGGAACAGGTGCAAAAACACCAGCTGACCATCCAGCAGCAGGCCAGCAAAATCGAAGCTGACCAGCCGAAAGTGTGCTTTTACCAGCAGTATGCCGACGCCGAGGGACTGTATACCCTGCAAAATGCCGGGCGAGTGGTAACAGGCAAACCCAACAAGTTTATCGGCGACCTGAAAGGGGAGTACCTGTTCTATCAGGGCAAGTCACTGGTGGCGAAAGCGAAGTACACAACCATGGGCTTATTTGAAATGAAATCCACCATCGTGGACGACAAAGCCCGCCTGCAAACCTACGTTACTCCGAAAGGCATTCAATACTTTGCCAAAAAGTTCGGCATGGATGATCTGTTTTCCATGCAGGCCGGGCAACCCACTATACCGATGGCGAACTAATTCGGGGTCGATCATGAATAATCATAACAGGCAGGGAGCCCATACCATGAAAAACGATTTGCAGATGGTGGAGCTGTTCGATAGCCCGGTAAGGATTGATCAGGACGGTATGGTGAGCCTGACCGATATGTGGAAGGCGAGTGGCAAGGCGAACAAAAAGCAGCCTTCCCTGTTTTTGGCAAACGATGGAACCGCCGCTTTTATTGAAGTGCTTAATGCCAAACTAGGATTTCCTAGTTTGAGAAAAAGCCGGGGCGGTAGTGATGCCGGAACATGGGCAGATAAGTTGCTGGCTTATAAGTACGCAGCCTGGATTGATCCCGAATTTGAAGTCGGTGTTTACACAGTCCTCGATAAATTCTTCTCTGGTGAACTGGTCGTTAATCCATTTCAGGAACTGCATGACCATGTGCTCAGGGTCAAAATCTCGGAGCAACTGGGGAGCTTTCACGGTAAAGGCCTTTCACAGCGTCGAATGGAAAAGCTCGATCTGGATCGGGAAGGCAGAAAACTGGTCAAGCGTTATCAACTGCAACTGACGTTTACCCGGGAGGTGTTGTGATGTACGACCTGCGCTGGTACCAGTCAGAAGCCATCACCGCCATTTACGAGTATTTTGGCCGGGCCCAGGGCAACCCCCTGGTCTGTGTCAGCACCGGCGGCGGCAAGTCGGTGATTATCGCCGCCTTTATCCAGCAGGTGATGGAGGCCTGGCCAGATCAGCGGATTCTGGTGCTGGCCCATGTGAAGGAGATCCTGGAACAGAACTTCGACAAGATCACCGCCATCTGGCCACTGGCACCGGCCGGTGTTTACTCCGCAGGCCTGAACCGACGGGACACCGATTCCGCCATTCTGTTTGCCGGTATCCAGTCGGTTCATAACAAGGCCTTTGACCTGGGTGCCTTTGATCTGGTGATTGTGGACGAGTGTCACCTGATCAATGCCGAGAAAGACGACACCATGTACACCGGTTTCTTTCATAACCTGAAGCTGATGAACCCCAGGGTGAAGGTGATCGGCTTCAGTGCCACGCCCTACCGGATGAAGTCCGGGCTGCTGACCGAGGGTGAGAACGCCCTGTTTGATGAAGTGGTCTATGAAACCGATATTCAGCGGTTGATTGATGAAGACTTTCTTTCCCCTCTGATCAGCAAGGGCGGCAAAGAGAAGATTGATATGGCCGGCGTCCGTACCCGTACCGGCGAGTTCATGACCAAAGACCTGGAAGAAGCAGTGCACCGCAACGATGTGACTGACAAGGCGGTGAACGAGATCATCCACTACGGCAAGGATCGCAAAGCCTGGCTGATATTCTGTGTCAGTGTCGCCCATGCGGAGGAAGTCAAGGAGCTGCTGGAGTATGAAGGGATTACCACGGCCTGTGTGCACGGTGGCACCCCAGCAGCGGAACGGGAGCAGATCCTCAGTGACTACAAGGCGGGCAGAATTCAGGCGCTCACCAGTCAGGGGGTATTGACCACCGGCTTTGATGCCCCACTGACCGACCTGATCGCCCTGCTGCGCCCGACCAAATCACCGGGGCTTTATGTGCAGATCCTTGGCCGTGGCCTGCGCATCAGCCCACAGACCGGCAAGACCGACTGCCTGGTGCTGGACTACGGTGGCAATGTGGAACGCCATGGCCCCATTGACCGGATCAATGTAGACAGTATCCGTCGTAAGAAAAAAGGCGTGACGGGTGAGGCACCCATGAAAGAGTGCCCCCAGTGCCAGACCTTTGTACTGGCCTTTACTCGCGAGTGCCCGGACTGCGCCTACCAATGGCCGGAAAAGCCACAGCATGAAGAGAGTGCCAGCGGTGCGGCCGTACTGGCCAGCCAGGTCGAGGCCGAGTGGTACAACGTGGATGACGTTCATTACGACCTGCACGAAAAAAAGGACAAGCCCCCTTCCTTGAAGGTGACCTATCGCTGTGGCTTTGACGCCTATTCCGAGTGGGTCTGTTTTGAGCATACCGGCTTTGCCCAGAACAAGGCCCAGATGTGGTGGTTCAAACGTGCCGGGTTCCATGCCCCATGCCCAAGAACCGTGGCCGATGCCCTGGACCGGATAAGGGAGCAGCAGATTCCGTTTGTGGTACCCAGCCGTATCCAGGTGAAACCGGAGGGTCGTTTCCAGCGGATCCTGAACTACGACATGAGCCCGATGCCTGGTACACCCAGCGAATGGAATGACAACCCGGCAGCACGCCCACGGCAGGAACCCTTGAAACCACCGGGCAGCGATGACTTCAGCGCCATTAATGATGAATTGGACAGCTGGGGCGATGCGCTGGACACCGTCTGGGATCAGCCCGGGGCAACTTTTGAAGACGACACCATTCCTTTTTAACAGTTCAGGGAGATGATCATGGCAGGAAAGATGGAAAGAAAAATGCTGCACAGCCTGGCGTTTGATCTTGTGCGAATGGAAGGCGTGAGTCGTTCGGTTAAAAGTGGCAACCGTGAGCCCTGGCTCAGGGAATGGGTGGTGTTCTGCCCGGATGGCCAGCCTGTACCGGCGGCCATGGCCAGCGCGGCCGTTGCCAACAAGGCCATTGAACAGATGATGGCAACCCAGCCATGAAGGGAGTTGTGAATCGCTGGGCCATTATCGAACTGGTTGAACGGTTTGGATTCAGGGAAGTTTTGCTGAGTACCAACCTGACCAGGTATCAGCTGAATGAATTACTGCGAGGGGAGTGAATGATGTTTAGCAAGGCAACCTGGGGAAAAGAGATCGCCAATTCAGAGATTCGAAACCAGGAGCGGCTGTTCTTTAAATCGCAACTGGAGACCATTGAATCCGGCAAGGAGATTCAATTTGATTCACGCGAGTTTTTTAAGTTTGTAGATTTTCTGAAAGCGCAAAACAACAGCTACAAGTTTCAATTCAGGGTGGCTGATGGGGTTTATGTTTTGCTGCCGGATGGAGGTAGGCAATGAAACAGAGAGAACAACAATATATGAGAAGGATTATTCAGATTTTTGACACACCTCATTCGAGCTTTGGTCAAGGATATTTGTCTGCCCTTTGCGATGATGGAACGATCTGGTTTCATGCAGATAACAAATGGCACCCACTGAGGGAACTAATTCCTCAAGAGGGGATGGGAGTTGAGAACAAAATAAACATTCTGGTTGAAGCTATGCAAACAGAGATCAGAAAGTCAGGGGGTAATTTACGCCTTGAGGAAGCATTAACCAAAGCTGGTTTTAACGCATAACCCTTGCGTAAGGGGCGATAGTCCCCTTGACGCTGTTGTTATGCGCTAGCAGGTAGGTCAATAAAAGGGAAATTATGAATATTGTGCAAATGCTAAAAAACCATGTTTCAGATATGGAAGCCGAGGTTGAGCGACTACAAGATGAGATTAACGAATTGCGAACCAAGAAAGAAACCATCCAGCGTGAGGCAATAAGGCTAAGAAACAAACTGGCAGCGATACCTAAAGATCAACAAGACGCATAACCTTGCGCTAACCGGCGCAGTCCGTTTATGCGGTTGTTATATGCCGGTAAGGGAAAGACTATGAATAAGACGCCTTGGAACCCAAGTAAACGAGCAATAAAGCGGGTAAAAAATCCATTACCCAAACCAGAGCAATGCAACTGTTGCGGCCGTGAAACTGTGGTTATAAAGAGCAACGCTGAGATATACGGCAGAAAATATGGTGAATGGCCTTGGGTTTATATTTGTGAAGGGTGCAACTCTTACGTTGGAATGCACCCATTCACTGACATACCACTTGGGACGCTGGCTGATGCTGCTACCAGAGAGGCCAGAAAGGAAGGCAAAGCACCTTTTGAGGCTCTGCACAGAACGGGAAAGATGACACGCAACGCTGCTTATCAAAAGCTGGCAGACAAGCTGGGCATTCCGAAAGAAGAATGCCATTTTGGGTGGTTTGATACAGCGATGTGCAAAAAAGCTGCTGCCGCTGCCCGTGAGATTTATTTAGGCATATAACCCCCGCTTGTGCGGCGCAGTCCGCACGAAGCTGTTGTTATGCGCTGAACTGGGAACTAGAGGGCTGATTATGTTTGATGAAGGTACAGTCGAATGGGAAAACAGAATACTCGACGAACAAGCAGAATATGATAGAGCAATGGAAAACCAACAAAAAGCTGTCATGCGCGACTATGAAGCAGAGCGCGATATTAACAGGCTTAACGGTTTACTCAACGAAGCAAACGAGCGAATAGAAGCTTTGGAAAAACTTATCAAAGAGACTAAGGAAGTTGCCTTCACTTCACCAGAATTGAATATGTGCAACTACAACCATGACGATGTGGGAAAGCTTAACACTGCAATGTGCGAAGTTTTTTCAATGCTGGATAGTGGCGTATAACCGACAGCTAACCGGCTTGTCCGGTTGAGCGGGTTGTTATATGAACGATAAAATCAGGACTAAATAATGAAAGATAAAATTTTAAATTGGTTCGCTAATGGCCGCGTTGGGTCTTCTTCAAAAGCTATGGCTATGGCGATTGCTGGAATTGAGGGAAATGAAAAGTCACACCCTCACGACCCTGACGATTTTAACCGCTGCTTGCTGTTCCTTGATGCTGTTCCAGAAGCAAGAAACCACCTGGATAAAGTTGCTGAACTATCTAGCTACTGGAAAGCACTGATTGAGCGGTTTGATGAAATAGAACAAATCTTCCTCGCTGAAGTTGGCCTTAATTGGTCTAAAGGCGATAGAGCCAGCAAAACCTACGATTTGATGAAAAGCATAATCCAACCAATTGAAGACTCAGACCCGAAAGTTATCCGGTTTGGCGAGATGGGCATTAAGTTCACATAACACTGCGCTTATGCGAACCCAGTTCGCATAAGTGACATAACTAAAGTACCAAACCTTTAAACAAACCAGAACTTTTTAAAACCGCTTAATTCAGCGGAGGGGATCTTTTGCGCCATGAAAACCAAAACTAAAACCAACCAAACATTGGCTCTGGCAAATCTCACCAGACCGGCCAGACAAGTGGCCTGAGGAAAAAGGAACTTTTGTACCATGGAAACATCTAATAAAGAGTCAAACCAGCTACTTACAGAACAGCAGCTTAAAGCTGTCAATGACGCTCTTTTTGGCAAAGAGCAAAGTCAGGAATGGTGGTAATTATGTCAGGGATTGAGTGGATTACCGTTAAAAAAATGGCCGAGGAAACCGGCTACACAGAAAAAGCTATCCGGGAAAAAGTCTCTAAAGGCAACTGGCCTCAGGGCCTGGTCTGGCGTCATGCCCCGGACAACCGTTTATTATTCAGTAAATCAGGTTACAACAAATGGGCAGAGTCGAGGCCGCTGAGTTAGTAAAAGGGATTGCCGGTGTTGAAGTACACGGCAACTCCCTTAGAATTATTTTCTATTACAAAGGGGTTCGCTGTCGCGAATCCCTGGGGCTGGCCCCAACCAAAAAAAATGTAAAGTTCGCTGTCGGCCTAAGATCGACAGTACTCCATGAAATCAAAACCAAATGCTTTGATTATCAGGCAAGATTTCCTGATAGCAGCAACGCGGTTCGGTTCGGCCGAATTGATACTCTGAAAGAAATAAAACTGGATGATCTTTACAAAAAATATCTTCCCATAAAAGCGGTTGACATTGGTTCACAAACTTTAAGGCGGTACAGGGATAGCCTGAAGATCTGTATTGCCCTGCTTGATGGTATGCAAATGGTTTCCTCATTAACGCCTGAGGACATTAATAGACTGCGAGCGGACCTTATTGCTACTCGCAAGCCATCTACGGCCAACCATTACCTTTCCTGTCTCCGGGGTATGCTTGAGTTTGCGGAAGCAAATCGATATACGGACTTAAATCTGAGCAAATGCTGCAAGAAATTTAAAATTGGCAGATCTCAGCCCTACCCGCTTGAATTGGAAGAGTATCAACGAATCATGAATGACCCCATGCTTCACCCGTCTCACAGAAACCTGATCACAATGTCTGTATATACTGGTTTGCGAACCGGAGAGGCCAGGGCGTTAGCCTGGGAAGACATTGATCTTGAAAAAGGCACAATCAAGGTTCAGAGAAACATCGCAAAGGATGATGAAGGCGAGTTTTTCAAGCTTCCAAAAACAGACAGTATCAGGACCATATACCTGCTGCCGCCAGCACTGGAAGCATTGAAAGCCCAGCGACGATTTACAGAGATGTTTCCTGCAACCAATATAGAGATTCATCTTGATAAGCAAACAAGAGAAGAGCAAAAGGTTCGTCCAGTCTTCAGGCCAACCACTGCTCTGCCCCATGAAAACCACCATGCTATTGATTCAGTCTGGTACTCTGAAAGCTCGCTAAGCAGCCAGTGGCGAAACATTCTCAAACGGTGCAAAGTCACCTATCGCAGAATTTACCAAACCCGACATACTTTTGCCTGCTGGCAACTAACTGCTCATGGTAATATCGCGTTCATTGCTGATCAGATGGGACACACGGACTACTCCATGCTAGTGAAAAAATACGGGCGTTGGATGAACACAGAAAGTCAAAATGAAGTGGCTCGCATCTGGTCAGCACTGGCAAACAAGGGGCATTGTACTGATAAAAAAGGCCCCAAAAACGCCCCACGATTCCAGTCACCTGACATAAAGCATTGAATTTAATGGAAAAAAGCGACCTCTCCAACCACACTCCGATGATGCAGCAGTATTTGCGCATCAAACAGCAGCACAGGGATCACCTGGTGTTTTACCGGATGGGTGATTTCTACGAGCTGTTTTATGACGACGCCAAAAAGGCTGCCCACCTGCTGGACATTACCCTGACCAAACGAGGGCAATCCGGTGGCGAACCCATCCCCATGGCGGGTATTCCATACCATGCGGTGGAGGGTTATCTGGCCAGGTTGATCCGGTTGCGTCAGTCCGTTGCCATTGCCGAGCAGATTGGTGATCCGGCCACCAGCAAAGGGCCGGTGGAGCGTAAGGTGGTTCGTATTCTGACCCCTGGTACCGTCAGTGATGAGGCTTTGCTGGATGAGCGTCAGGATAATCTGCTGATGGCGGTCAACCAGCGGGAAAACCGCTATGGGCTGGCATTTCTCGATATCAGCAGTGGTCGGTTCAATGTGCTTGAAGTGACCAGTGAAGAGGCACTGCTTTCTGAAGTTGAGCGCCTGAGCCCGGCCGAAGTATTGCTGAATGATGACCGCAACTGGCCTGAGATATTACTGCGTCGCCCCGGTTCCAGCAAACGCCCCCCGTGGGACTTTGACCATGAGAGTGCTGTTGAGCAATTAACCCGACAGTTCCAGACGCAAAGCCTTGATGGCTTTGGCTGCAGCCACTTAACACTGGCTATTGAAGCGGCTGGCTGTCTGCTGCAGTACGCCCGGGAAACACAGCGCACCGCCCTGCCCCACATTCGCGCCCTGGCCCAGGAAAACCGGGAAGAGAGCGTGGTGCTGGATGCCGCCAGCCGGAGAAACCTGGAACTGACCACCAATATGAATGGCGGCCGGGAGCACACCGTGGCGGCCGTGCTGGATCGCACAGCCACGGCCATGGGCAGCCGTCTGCTCGGACGATGGATCAACCGGCCACTGCGCAATATTGACAAACTGCAGGCCCGCCAGTCAGCAATCACCGCCCTGAAAGATGGCTGCCATTTTGAGTCCCTTTACCCCATTCTCAAACATATTGGCGACATTGAACGTATTCTTGCCAGGGTTGCCCTGAAATCTGCCCGACCACGGGATCTGGCACGGTTAAGGGATGCCCTGCAGCAACTGCCAGAACTGCAGCAGCAGCTGGCGACAATTGATAGCCAGACAGTACATCAACTGGCAAAAAGCATCAGTGAACACCCTGTACTCGAAGCATTATTGACCCGGGCCATCATTGAGAACCCACCTGTGGTGATCCGTGATGGCGGGGTGATCGGCGAAGGTTATGACGCCGAGCTGGATGAGCTTCGTTCCATCAGTGAGAATGCGGGTGACTATCTGGTTCAAATGGAATTACGGGAGCGTGAGCGTACGGGTCTGCCCAGCCTTAAAGTCGGTTACAACCGGGTACATGGTTACTATATCGAGTTGAGTCGCCGTGAATCCGAAAACGCCCCGGTAGACTACATTCGCCGCCAGACCCTGAAAAACACTGAACGCTTTATTACCCCGGAGCTGAAAGAGTTTGAAGACAAGGCGCTGTCCAGCAAAAGCCGTGCCCTGGCCCGGGAAAAAGCACTGTACGATGAACTTCTGGACAAACTGGTGGCAGAGCTGGGACCGCTCCAGGAGTGCTCCATGGCCCTGTCAGAGCTGGATGCGCTCAGCAACCTGGCTGAACGCGCTGAGACACTGAACTTCTGCCGTCCTGAAATCCTGCAGAGCCCCGGTATTGATATTGTTGAAGGCCGCCATCCGGTTGTTGAGCAGGTTTTGGACGAACCGTTTGTGGCAAACAATGTCACCTTCAATGTTCAGCGTCGTATGCTGATTATCACCGGTCCCAATATGGGCGGTAAATCCACCTATATGCGACAGACGGCGTTGATTGTGCTGCTGGCTCATATTGGCAGCTTTGTACCGGCATCCCGTGCGCGTATTGGTCTGGTGGATCGGATTTTCACCCGCATCGGCTCTTCGGATGACCTGGCCGGTGGTCGTTCAACCTTTATGGTGGAAATGACGGAAACCGCCAATATTCTGCATAACGCCACCGAGCAGAGTCTGGTGCTGATGGATGAAATCGGCCGAGGAACCAGCACCTTCGATGGGCTATCCCTGGCCTGGGCCTGCGCTCAATATCTGGCGGATTCAGTACGGGCATTCACCCTGTTTGCCACCCACTACTTTGAGTTGACCCAGCTGCCCGAAGAGTGCAATACGGTAGTGAACGTACATCTCAATGCGACCGAACATGACGATAGCATTGTCTTTCTTCATGCGGTTCAGGAAGGTCCTGCCAGCCAGAGCTATGGCCTGCAGGTGGCACAACTGGCCGGTGTACCCCGACATGTCATTAACCAGGCACGGCAGAAACTGGCCATGCTGGAGCAGCAGGAACCCGCTCCACAACCTGTTGCAAAACCATTGGGAAAGGCTACTTTCACACCTCAGGCTGATCTTTTTGCCAGCCCTGAGCCACACCCGGCGGTTGAAGCCCTGGATAAAACAGACGTGGATAACCTGACACCCCGCCAGGCTCTGGAGCTTCTTTATACGCTCAAGGGGCTGGGAAAATGATTTAATGGTGCTTATACCCTGACCGGTATAAGTTTATGTTCATCACGGCTATCCAGCGGGTTTACAACTCTGGTAGACTTGCCCGATATTTTTGTATTGCCTCAGGTTCTGTTAAGAGAACCTGAATGTCACATTATGACATGCTTTCGTGAATCACGAATATAACAGCAAAACCGGGCAGTACTTTTTTTTAGTCAGATCAAATGGAGTTTAACCACCATGGCTTTCGTAGTGGGTGAAAACTGCATCAAGTGCAAATACACCGATTGCGTGGAAGTCTGTCCTGTGGACTGCTTCTATGAAGGACCAAACTTCCTGGTTATTCACCCGGATGAATGTATTGACTGCGCTCTTTGTGAGCCAGAGTGTCCGGCAAACGCTATTTTCTCCGAAGATGAGGTTCCCGATGATCAGCAGGAGTTCATCGAACTGAACGCCGTGCTCGCAGATGTCTGGGATAACATTACTGAGAAGAAAGACCCTCTCCCTGATGCAGCAGAGTGGGATGGCGTGAAGGGCAAGCTGGACCAGCTGGAACGCTGAGTTCAATAGTAAAAAAGCCATGGGGGTTACCCATGGCTTTTTTATTAACAGAGAATGTCAGGCCATCAGTTAAACAGGGACTCTCCTGACAACCCCTGCTTTTCAAGAATAGATCGAAGCCGTTTTAAAGCCTCTACCTGAATCTGTCTTACCCGTTCACGGGTCAGGCCAATCTCCTTACCGACTTCCTCAAGCGTACTGGTTTCATACCCCCTGAGACCAAACCGGCGGGCAACCACCTCTCGCTGTTTTTCTGATAACTCACCTAACCAGCGGTCAAGACTGTCATTGAGATCCAGATCCTGTAGCAATTCGGCCGGGTCGGCACCTTTTTCATCAGAGATCGTATCCAGAATGGATTTATCAGAGTCAGGTCCCAGTGGTGTATCAACCGATGTCACTCGCTCATTAAGACCGAGCATCCGTTTTACATCAGCCACCGGCTTATCCAGCAACTCGGCAATTTCTTCCGGGCTGGGATCATGATCCAGCTTCTGGGTTAACTCCCTGGCAGCCCTGAGATAGACGTTCAGTTCTTTAACCACATGAATGGGCAGACGTATGGTGCGGGTCTGATTCATGATCGCCCGCTCAATCGTCTGTCGTATCCACCAGGTCGCGTAGGTTGAAAAACGGAATCCACGTTCCGGATCAAATTTCTCAACCGCACGAATCAGTCCGAGGTTACCCTCTTCAATCAGATCAAGCAGTGTCAGTCCACGGTTGACATAGCGCCTGGAGATTTTAACAACCAGCCGGAGATTACTTTCAATCATCCGGCGTCTGCCCGCTTCTACCCCTTTTCGGGCAAGGCGGGCGTAGTGAACCTCTTCCTCGGGGGTGAGGAGAGGTGAAAAGCCAATCTCATTCAGGTACAGCTGGGTTGCATCGATGGATTTGTAAAATCCATCGTCTTCTTTTCGACGACCGGTACTCACCGGAGACACAGCCGCAGGCCGCGGCTTATCGATATCATCGTTCTCGTCAACCACTTCAATGAGGTCACCGGCATTTTCGTCCGGGCTCAATTCATCCTGTCCCTGGATTACATCGTCAGCATAACTGCTTAGCTCTGCGTCATCCCTCTTCGATGCCATAAGAGTTAGTCCTATCCGAAAGTCCCACTCTATGCCGGGCAACCCGAAGTTGCGCCGACACCCGTGAGATCCCTCTACTACAACAGCCACTGACCTTCGCTATCAGCGCCCTGGAAGGTACCCCATCGGGTCGACCGGTTTACCATCACGCCGAATTTCGAAGTGCAGCTTAGGCTCCGTCGTTCCTGTAGAACCTATTTCGGCTATCTTCTGGCCCGCTTTAACTGAGTCTCCCTCATTCACCAATAGATCCCTGTTGTGCGCATATGCGCTCAGATAGCTACTATTATGTTTCAAAATGATCAGCCTGCCATAGCCGGACAGGTCGCTTCCTGCGTACACTACCTCACCACTGGCTGCTGCCTTTACAGGCTCTCCTAATTTGCCGCCAATATCAATCCCCTTGTTAACGGGCATTTTGAGCGAATAGGCGGAAATAATTTTTCCGTTCGCAGGCCATTGCCAGCCACTGCTGCCGGAAGCGGTACTTTTTGGCGTCGAACTCTTTGCTGTATATTTTTTGACCGGAGCGCTGCTTTTGGCAACGGTTTTCTTTGGCTGCCTGACTGGAGTCACCGACGGAGCAGCAACCACGGACCGGCGGATAGATAAGTTTATTTTCTGCCCCGGATAGATAGTATAAGGACTTCGAATGCTATTCTTTCGGGCCAACTCTCTGAAGTCTCTGCTATAGAGCCAGGCTATTGAATAAAGGGTTTCTCCTCTTTGGACAACATGCTGACCTGAAGTCACCTTCGGTGGTGATCTCAGGTCAGTGACCGTAACCCTGGCCGGATCATGGCTGCAACTTGCGATTAGCAGGCAGGCTGTTAGAAAAAGTATTTTTTTTGAGCAATCACTCAAATTAATCAGAGTGATTTTCATGAAATCCAACACTTTATCAACTCCATTACCCTGGCTGCCCACAAAAATCATTTATTCAATAAAAGAATATAAACCGTAACTTATGGTTTGAAATATTATACCAATATCAGTATTTTCACCTATATTGGTGCGCTGGTTTAGTGATTTTTACTACCCACCCGCTCAATCATCGCCACCAAAGCAATGGCAAAAATCATCAGCCCAATAGATTCAACCAGATAAGCAGGCTGCCCGGTAATTCCCTGATAATTCATCGGCGACACATTCGCCTGAATCAGCGGGACCAGCTCCCCGGAACTGTTAACCCGTGTTTCCAGTGTCTCCTTCCATGGCCAGACTTTGCCCAGAGCTCCAAGCATCAGGCCGGTCAGTAGTGAAATCGCCAGATCGCGGTGCTTTTTTAGCAGCCATGACAACACATGGGAAAAGCTGAGCAAACCACCGATACAGCCCAGGCCAAAAACGGTCAGTACACTGAAATTCAAACTCTTCACAGCATCAATGACCGGACCATACAGCCCCATCATCAGTAACATAAAGCTACCGGAAATACCGGGCAGAATCATCGCGCAGATAGCAATGCTACCGGCAAAAAACAGCGTCACCGGCTCTGGTTCAAGACTGGTCGGGGTTAATACACCCACAGCATAAGCAATCACAATACCAGCGATCAGGGTGATGACAGTCGTCACATTCCACTGATCAACCTGACGAATCATCTGCAATCCGGACACCAGAATCAGACCAAAAAAGAATGCCCAGAGCATCTCCGGATACGTCGCAAGGAACCAGGTAATCACATGGGCAAAGGACAGAATACTGGTCAGCACACCACCAAACACACACACCAGAAATGTGCCGTCTATTCTCTGCCACACACCGGCAACCCCTTCCTCACCAAGTACCTTCAGTAACGATGGGTTAACACTTTTCAAGGCATTCAGCAGCCGGTCATAAATGCCAGTAATAAATGCGATGGTTCCACCGGATACGCCCGGCACAACATCGGCGGCCCCCATAGCCATTCCCCTGGCGATGAGGGCAAAGTACGAAGAATGATTCGACATGTTCTGACCTTTGGAACAGAAGTTAAGTAAAATGCCATCAGTCATCCCTGACTGACTGCTTTTTTGTGTGGGTACGTTCAAGAAAGCAACGTCTTTTTAATAACGTATTAGCGTATAACACCCGCCAGCAACGGTACAAACCGGACAGCTTCCAACACCTTGCGCTGATACTCATCACCGTTTCTGGTCACTAACACAAGATCCTGAAAGTTGTTTCCTCCAACCGGAATGACCAGCCTGCCACCTTCCGGAGACAGCTGGCTCAATAACGCTGCAGGAATTTCTCCCGGTGCCGCCGTGACGATAATCCCATCAAATGGACTTTCTTCCGGCCAGCCCATACCACCATCGGTATGACGAAGACGAACATTCTTCAGAGAGAGCCTGGAGAGCCTCTGCTGTGCCTTCTCCTGCAATGGCCTGATGCGCTCCACGGAGCAGACCCTGGCCACCAGCGAAGCAAGCACAGCCGTCTGATAACCGGATCCGGTGCCAATTTCCAGCACCTTGTTCAGTTCACCCCGGGCCAACAGCACTTCCGTCATTTTGGCCACAATATAAGGCTGGGACAGCGTCTGATTATGACCAATCGGCAGAGCTGTGTCTTCATAAGCACGATGTGCCAGCGCCTCATCAAGAAAAAGATGACGGGGAATGGTGCGAATGGCATCCAGAACCTTGCCGGACTGAATACCCTGATCCATCAGACGCTGGATCAGCCGCTCTCTGGTCCGGCGTGATGTCATACCGATACCATCAATTTCAAGATCCCTCATACACAGGCTCCAAGCCAATCCTCCATCAGTGATAACGTTGCATGGCCGGTCTTATCGTATTGCAATGGGGTAATGGATACATAGCCAGAAGCCACCGCATGAAAATCAGTCCCTTCCTCAGCAACCAGGGGCTTACCAACACCACCGATCCACCACACCGTATTGCCGCGGGGATCGGTTATTTTTACCGGAGGCTTTGACGGGTGACGATGGCCGAGCCGGGTAATTTTCATCCCACGGATCTCTTCATAGTCACAGGCCGGGACATTGACATTGAGTATCGTGCCTTCTGGCAGAACCTGATCATCAAGGCGCAACATCAAATCGTGCAACACTCTGGCGCTCACTTCCAGGTGGTGATCCTCTTGACCACAGGATGAAACAGCGATTGCAGTTTTTGCCAGCATGCGTCCTTCCATAGCCGCAGCCACAGTCCCCGAGTAGAGCACATCATCGCCCAGGTTTGCGCAACTGTTAATACCGGAAACTACGCGTTCCGGAAGGCGGCCAAACAGCCCACTGGCAGCGAGATTGACACAATCTGCCGGTGTTCCGTTCACACTGAAGAACCCATTGTCGTGTTCTTTCATGCACAGTGGCCGGTCCAGAGTGAGGGAATGGCCCTTGCCAGAACAGTCATTATCCGGAGCCACTACCCAGCACTGACCGTGTGATTTCATGGTGGCAAACGAAAGGGCCAATCCCCTGGCGGTAACGCCATCATCATTGGATAGCAATATGGTCATAGTCCCTCAATCCTGAATTAATCCAAACTTTTCTTAAGCCCATCGACGGCCTTGTCAATATTACGCCCCTCATGACCAAAGCGCTGTTCACCGAAGTAATTGGGCACCCCTGCACGAGATATCTGCTCTAACCGGGCATTAACCAGCGCAGGATCAGCATCTACATTCCGCAATGTGATGCAGAAATCATTTGCCTTCAGGGCTCCGGTTTTCAGTTTTTTCCGGTGGCGGGCCTGTCGAAGGATCCGTATGGTGTCACTCTCCAGTCCACTCCAGTCGGGATCAGCCATACCAGGCAGGGAAACACAAAACCATTGACGTGTAATTCCATGGCGATCCTTTCTCCCGGCATAACTTACCGACTGTCTTCTGACCCCTGCATGTCTCGCCAGAAGCCCTGCGACCCAGTCGGTATTCTCCCCTTTTTTTTCAATCAGCAGGAAAAGGTGCTCACCTTCACCTTCGGGCTCAAAAGGCAGTAGCTCATCAACCAGAAAATCTTCATGACAGGATTTGAAAAGACAGCTGCCTAAAGGACCACCAAAGGCGTAATACCAATCAACGGAGTAATCGGCAGGCATCGGTACATCTGCATCCATGATGCGCACTCAACAAAGCAAAAATTAACAATAAACAATACCGCGTTTGACGCAGTTTTTGAAAGGAAATACCGAAAAATAACCATGGGTGGCGGGCCTCCCAGGAGGCTGTCCGAGAATAGACTGCCCTACTGCGGTGGCAGCAAATTGGTCTAAAAAGTCGGAAATTTTTAGTCAATAGAACCACTATTCACTAAAAATTTCCGACTTTTTATCCTCAATTTTCTGCCATCCTCGCTACGGGCGCTATTCTCGGACAGCCTCCCAGAAGACTCCACCCTATGGATCACGATCCCAAATCGGTCAACAGAACAACGGCGTGAACTGCAATACCCTCTTTTCTACCGGTATAGCCCAGCTTTTCAGTGGTGGTCGCTTTGACATTCACCAGAGATGGGTCAATCCCCATGTCTTCGCTGATATTCTGCCGCATCTGATCAATGTGCGGTACCATTTTAGGCGACTGGGCAATGATGGTACTGTCCATATTGACGGGAACCAGGTTGTGCTGCTCAAGCAGAGCAATAACATGACGCAGTAACTTGCGACTATCAATGCCAGCATAGCGTTCATCAGTGTCCGGAAAATGCTTGCCAATATCACCCAGACCTGCCGCTCCCAGAAGTGCGTCGCAAAGTGCATGAAGCAGCACATCGCCATCAGAATGCGCCACCAGCCCATGGGTGTGAGGGATTTTTACCCCACCCAGAACAATATAATCACCTTCACCAAAGCGGTGAACATCAAAACCATGACCAATACGCATCAAGTGACCTCAATAAGTTTCGACTGCTGTTCTATATATAGAGTGGCCAGAGCCAGATCAGTTCCCCGGGTCACCTTAATATTATCGGCATGTCCTTCCACCATCACGGGCTGCTTGCCAGCGTATTCAATGGCACTGGCCTCATCCGTTACCGGCATCTTATCCGCTATCGCTTTTGCCATGGCGTCATGCAGCATGCCCAGACGGAACATCTGCGGTGTCATGGCATGCCAGAGCCCCTGACGGTCTACCGTTTCAGACACAACATCATTGCCCCCGGCCCGCTTGATGGTATCGGTAACCGGGCAACCCAGCAGACCGCCTACAGGGTGGTCATGGAGCTGGTTCACCAGCCACTCCATATCAGAACGACGAATGCAGGGGCGGGCCACATCATGAACCAGTACCCAGTCATCAGGGGAACCAATATCCAATAGCACTTTCAAACCATTAAGTACCGAGTGGTAACGCTCATCCCCCCCCTGGGCCAGGAGAATTCCCGGGTTGCGGAGTAATTCAATGGATTGGTGATACTCATCATTATGATCAAGCACCACCACGATCTTTTCCAGCCTGGGAAAATCCAGCAACCGCTCCAGAGTATGCACCATCAGAGGCTTACCCTTGATTTCAAGGTACTGTTTGGGAATATCGATATTCATTCGGCGGCCAACGCCCGCTGCCGGAACAACCGCCCAGTAACGAACCGTATTCATGGTTTCTACGCTACTCACTCTGACACCCTTAATTTGAACATCCAGAAGCCCGCTCAGAAACGGCTCCTGACCAATACAGGATTTAATCGTAAGTCAAAAAGAACGTTTCATCACTGCGGATCATACCCAGCTCCTGACGGGCTCTCTCTTCAACCGTTTCCATCCCCTGCTGCAGCTCCACAACCTCTTTGGCCAGCAGACGATTACGCTGGTACAAACGTTCATTTTCCAGTCTGAACCGCTCAAGGTTATCTTGTTGTGTCAACATTTCAGCCACACTGCCTTCACCAATCCAGAGCCTGGTTTGCAGGTAAACCAGCAGCAGTGTCAACAGGGCTATTGCCAGTTTTTTCATCATCAGTTCCGCTTTAAACCGTCACTATCCAGCAGCAGGGGCAGTAATAGAGACTTAACGGTGAAGTTTAACAGGAGTACCCGTGGTTTAACATATAACCGGATCTTTGAACTGTTTCACATTAATGAAGGTCATTAGAAAAAGCCAGACATCAAAATAAGCAACTCAAATGACCGCTCTTACTATCCCGGGTATTTATTAACGAAAGACAGCGTTCTACACCCGGACTGCTGTTGAGTTCAATCTGGTACTGGCTACCCATCACCCGTAGGCCAAAGACCCGGGAGTTCGGAATATGCCGACTGGCAACCCCATTGGCAGTACCAACAGCCATACCCCTCCGGCTGCCACCACCATCCCGCCCGTGGAACACAGAACCAGAAACCGAATCACCGCCGTTACCAACCCGGGGCCATTGCTATTGCTGGATCTTCCAGAGCAACCCATAAGGCACATACTGGGTTTTTTAGGGGACCGTGATATCAAGGCCATGGCACAGACCTGTTCGTCTTTGCTGGCTATCATCCGTGCAGATCATCTGCCCGCCAGGATCTGGTTTAAACAGCTCGAGCCACGACAGCAGCAGCAATTCATCCAGATTGCCAAAAACATCAGCAACCATGAACTGGAAGCCTGGCTGAGGCAATTCACCGGCAATGAAACGCTGATCAGCACTATTTGCGGCCATTCAGCCGGGGAAGTGACAGACAATGACATACCGCCACGGGAACCACAAAAAGGGAAATATTTCCCGCAAATCCTGTTTTACACAGTGAACCAGTTGATGGTTAACTGTCGTACTTTCCAGCCGGAATTGGCAATATCCATTGACTGCATCCCCTTTACGGCTGCATCAGCCAAACTCAGCAGCGATGGACGCTTTCTGGCGACCAACAGTTACGCGCGCTGTGGTTCGGATTATGGCAGGACGGAAATCACCGCAAGGCCCGCAGAGATAGCCATTGCCCATGAAGACAGAGTGCGGCGGATCACCTTCAGCACTGATAACCGGCATATATTGAGCTACACGGCTTCAACCGCAAAAATCACCAGCTGTAATGCCGACGGCAGCTGGACAGAAAAACTCATCATCATTTCTGATCGATTTATCAGCTCGGCGACTTTCAGCCCCGACAGCCGCCATGCAGTGATGGCCAGGAGTGGTCGCAGAGCCATAATATGCACAATGAACCAGGCTGGCCGCTGGATAGTAACAACAACAATGGGACATAAAGGGAGGATTCTTTCAACAACATTCAGCCCTGACAGCCGCTTGATAGTCACCACCAGTGTCGATCACACAGCGAAAATCCATGCCCGTGACAGCAACGGCAACTGGCTGGAGCTGACTACCCTGGACCATAATGGTAAGGTCACTGCCGCTGAATTCAGCCCTGATGGCAAACATATCATCACCATTAGCGACAAGAATAACCAACCAGATCGTACCGCAACGATTTTCAGCAACACCGATAACCATTGGGTAAAAAAAACCTGTGTTAACCACTCCCTGGAAATCACCGACACTTCATTCAGTCCTGACAGTCGTCATGCAGTAACGGAGAGCTTCGATTATACTGCCAGAATCCTGAGCTTTGATACCCACGACAACTGGCAGCATAAAACCACGATTAAGCATAAACGACGGATTTCTTCTACTAGATTTAGCCCCGATAGCCACTATCTAGTCACGGCCAGTAGCGATCATACAGCAAAAATCTACCGGTATGACGCAAACGCCAGGCGCTGGTCAAAACAACAGATTATCGTCCATGATGATATGTATATTACCTCAGCCACGTTCAGCGCTGACGGCCGCCATATTCTGACATTTTCCCGCAATTACTCACCCATATCCCTGCCTGTATGCAACGCCAGAATCCACACTTGTACGGCCGGTGGCAACTGGATAACCAGCCTCAATTTTACGACAGCAGGCGGGGTTTACTCGGCCAAATTTAACCACGATGGCTCCCATATTGTCATCGAAGCCAGAAATGATGACGCCATCATAATCTATGGCCTTACGGCAGATGGCAACTGGATACACAAATCGACGCTGCACCAACATTACAAGCTTGACCTGGTAACATTCAGTGCCAACGGAGGACATTTAATGGCTATCAGTAACGACGCTCAACTGGTGCAGGTCTGGCACCTTTATAAGGAAGATTTAGCACCACATCCCCAGTGCTCTTTAAATGAACTGATGCCTCCCCCTAGAAAAAAGACCCGAAAGTCTGCTCCAAAAGTTCACAGGTAAAGGGCGATCGACGGATTGACTTTCCGCCGGTCGGGGCGGCTCAGGCTTCTTTGAGCCTGACGGGTTTGCCCGCTTCGCCAGGCAAACAAAAAGGGAGGCTTAAAGCCTCCCCTTTCCATCAGCAGCGACCGCTAATCAGGCACGCTTGAATTCAGCAATACCACGGTAAGGCGCTTTGCCTTCCAGCTGCTCTTCGATACGGATCAGCTGGTTGTACTTGGCTACACGGTCAGAACGGCACAGTGAACCGGTCTTGATCTGGCCAGCACAGGTACCTACCGCCAGGTCAGCGATGGTGGCGTCTTCGGTCTCACCGGAACGGTGAGAGATAACGGCAGTGTAGCCAGCATCTTTGGCCATCTTGATCGCATCCAGAGTTTCGCTCAGAGAGCCGATCTGGTTGAACTTGATCAGGATAGAATTGGCGATGCCCTTATCGATACCTTCTTTCAGGATCCTGGTGTTGGTTACAAACAGGTCGTCACCAACGATCTGGATCTTGTCACCCAGCAGTTCAGTCTGGTACTTGAAGCCGTCCCAGTCAGATTCATCCAGACCATCTTCAATGGAGATAATCGGGTATTCTTCGGTCAGACCTTTCAGGTAGTCAGAGAACTCATTGGAAGTGAAGACTTTGCCTTCGCCTTTCAGGTTGTACTTGCCATCTTCGTAGAACTCGGAAGCTGCACAGTCCATAGCCAGAGTGATGTCGGTGCCCAGAGTGTAACCGGCCGCAGCAACAGCTTCTTTGATGACCGCCAGAGCGTCTGCATTGGAAGCCAGGTTTGGTGCAAAACCACCTTCGTCACCCACGGCAGTGTTCAGGCCCTTGTCGGAGAGAACTTTCTTCAGAGCGTGGAATACTTCAGCACCCATGCGCAGCGCTTCAGCAAAGTTTTTGGCACCAACCGGCTGGATCATGAATTCCTGAATATCAACGTTGTTGTCAGCGTGCTCACCGCCGTTCAGGATGTTCATCATTGGCACTGGCATGGTGAACTGGCCAGCAGTACCGTTCAGCTCAGCAATGTGCACGTACAGAGGCATGCCTTTATCAACGGCAGCGGCTTTGGCAGCGGCCAGAGACACCGCCAGGATGGCGTTAGCGCCCAGCTTGGCTTTGTTGTCAGTGCCGTCCAGATCGATCATCTTCTGATCCAGGCCACGCTGGTCATTAGCATCAAAACCAAGCAGTGCTTCACGGATAGGACCGTTAACATTGGCAACGGCTTGCAGAACGCCCTTGCCCAGGTAGCGGGACTTGTCACCATCACGCAGCTCCAGAGCTTCGCGGGAACCCGTGGAAGCGCCACTGGGAGCACAGGCAGTACCAAAGGCACCAGACTCAAGAATGACGTCAGCTTCAACAGTGGGATTACCACGAGAATCGAGGACTTCGCGAGCCTTGATTTCCTTGATAGCGGTCATGAGATACTCCGGGTGAAGAATTCGGAAATTTCAAGTGAGAGGTAAGCAATACCGTAAAAGAGCGGTGGCATTGTTACGGGAGCGGCAACTATACCACCGGAAAATCCTGTGTCAAAGCCTTACAATTTCGCTGGACACCGCGCCAACATTGAGCTTCGTGGATTTCTGATCGTTACTGTTAACGACTGTTAATCGCCTGTTAACCATCGTTTAAACCAGGCATCAATGGTCAAATAATCATCAAACAGCCCTAACAATGATAAGTAAAATTACTACCTGAGATACAATTCAAAAATCAGTTTTTCTGCTGTGCAGTCAAAATCAAACATGGCATCAATGGTGGCACTGCCCTGATGGAGATTCACCGTTTTCTTTACCTGACAGTGGTCAGAAATACGGTTGGCCAGGGCTTCCATCGTTGCCATCTGGTCGTTTGCCTGTTGCTCAGTATCCCCCTTTATGGTCATTTCGAGGTGAGTATCCCCGGGTGCAATCACCTGGCCAATCTCTAAACAGTGATCGGCATCAACTTCCAGTTCAGCGGTGGTATTGTCCATATCAGGCCTCCTGTTGAATGGCAGATGATGATATGCAAGGAATCATTTTCTGAAAAAATCAACCATAAGATAGCACAATGGCCTTGAAAAATGAGTGAATAAGAAAAATCGGAAATAAAATGGAACCATATTCCAAATTACTGGTCAAATAATGTAAGAACCAGATCCTGTGAAAAGGGCTGGACGTAAAAACAGGAAAAACCGAATCAAATTAAAAAATTCTTATTTATAAACGAAAGTTATTATAGAGCAACCAATGTCTAACACAGTATCAAATTTAGTGGGTTCAAAATACACTGGCTATCTTCAAGATAACTGTAATTTTGCCAGTCTTCTGAAAAGCCCGGTTACTGTCGCCAAGGCTTTATTTTCAAACTTAACTTTGTCTTCTCAAGCTTGGTCTTCTCAAGAAAGCAGCCCTCAACCAGAAAAAATCTCTTCATACAATATATCAGTTCGTAGAGTTGGTGATTATCTCCTGGTATCTCTCCCTTCTGAAAAGGATACTCATCCCGATAAAACCACGACAGCGAATCCCCCATCAACAGAAGATTCTGACCAACTAGATTGGCGTATTCCCGATGATGATGAAGATGATCCGCGACGATACTTTTCATTCTGGTTTAATGAGAATGCCTCCCCGGGCAAATCCACTGATCAGGCGTCCGCATCACTAAATGTCAAGGATTCATTATGTGTTGCTATTGCGGATGATAGCGATGCAGATGATCAATTTTTCGAAGAAACGACGCCTGTTAATGGCCCTGATAGCATAATCCCTCCCATGAGTCGGCACTGCTTTGAAACTGACAGTATGATTTACATTGCTAACGATGAGGATCAACTGGATATTCATACTATTGACATCATTAAGGGCAGTGAACTTGCCAATCAGCTTGGCATTTCGGGTAAAGTCACCGTTGACAAAGTGTTTTATCAGGCAGGAACCGGTGCTATTATCGCCCAGGTAACGATCAATGGTCTGGAACAGTTATTGACTCTTTTTTATATCAATGTAGAAACCAACATCAAGCTTCCGGTCACCCAATATCAGCTGGATTCGTATCTCACAGAGACAAAAAATGAGTATGCTCCTCACTATAAATTTTTCAAGGAGGAATTAAAAAAGCGTCTTAGCCCAAAGGTCATGGGAACAAACAAAATAAAAGACGATAAAGGCGGTAAAGACAATAAAATTGAAGAAAATAAAATTAAAGAAAATAAAATTGAAGAAAATAAAATTGAAGAAAATAAAATTGAAGAAAATAAAATTGAAGAAAATAAAATCAAAGAAAATAAATTGAGAATGGAATCATTAAGAATCACGATGCCAACGTATATGCATCCGAAAAGCATAGAACAGGTAAAATATTTTTGTTGCAATCAGGGTATCAGCGCCGTCACTGATAAAGAAGGAACTGACGTCATTGAAGCGGTCAAGAGGAGAATGCGCCAGCAGGAGGAGAAATTAGTTAGCCTCAGAGGGCCACGGTTGGAACACCCGGATATAGATTCAGCACTAGAACACGTCAAACAACAAAAAATCGCGATGGAGGCCAGTCAGCGTGATGCTAAAAATCTGAAAATACACTTTGACAAGCCAGAGAAGGTTCCCTTGTCCCAAAGACAAGCTGAAACAGTCAATATGCTAAATCAAAGGAGGCTTAAGCATAAAAAGGAAGGGATTGATTTCGCCCCCCCTAAGGATACTGCCACTGAATTTCCACAATACTTACTACCCAGCGATTCCCCCAAAAAATTGATCAAATCTGTTGATAAATAGCGATTAAACCAAAAAAAGACTGCGCCATGGTGATTTGGGAAGCAGTTCCCTGACACTCCCCGCCCTGGCGGACGAGGGTTCTTGATCGCTCAAGAACGTTTCTGTTTCACGGTCCGTAGCTCAGGGAACAGGCTTGGTTATCGCATAAAAGTTCCACAGTGGGAGCTTTTACGATGGCGAATCAACCCATGCTCCCCAAGTCTCACACGAACTCCGCAGACTTTACATCCCGTCTGCCCGACGGTAGGTCTACAAAAGACTGGATAAAGTTAGCAAGGAATGAACAAACACTCAAGCGGAGCGCTCTGCGCGCTCCTGTCTTATATCACCGCCCGATTGGGCGATGCTTTACGACGGGTTTGGTAAATAGAACCGCTTCACCTCACAAATGAAAAATCCTAGACTTCTTCAGGTTCAGGTTGCATTGCGATGGCATCATGTGCCGGAATATGGCGTAGCCGTTCATATGCCGGAGTATGGCATAGCCGGTCATAGATTGATTTACATCCGTTATACGCCTTGCACAAGCCACCGCTGGCAACAAAAAAGGCTGTCGACGTTACTGCTATCTCTGTCAAAAAGAGCGGGGTAAACGGAGTTAGTTCTCCGTACTCATCAAAAAGGGTCATATTATTAAAACAATGCTCCCTCAAAAAGACTTTACCAGGATCATTCAGTGGTGAAACGACCCGATTTTTTACATAGGTAGTACACGTCCCAACTCCAATTGAAAATAAGGCGTGAAAGAAAGTTGATGAAAAAATATCATTGCGTTCTCGCTGGGTTGAATTATCAGGTGGATTAGTCGCAGCCTGGAGTTCGGGATTGCCAGGCATCGATGATCCAGCGTTAATACCGGCAGTACCAATTGTTAAAGTCATTCTTAATATCCTTACTGGTTGTCATTTCTCAGACAATATCAGGAGGTATTTCGTTCAATTCTAATCAACTTTTTTCTAATTATTTTTACTATCAATGATTCATATTTTGATGTCGGTGGAAATTTTCCCGGTTTGGCCTTTCAGGTTAGCTGCGGGCTTTTTTCCTGCCACGGGCAAATGGAATGGGAAAGCGCTGGAATGGTGAATGGTCATCCCGGATAAGAGATGACCAGAGTCATCCGAAAACCATAACACCTGTATAGCATTATGGCTGCTATCTGGTCAGGAATTCAGACAGGGGAAGAGACTTAGACTTCATCATAGACTTCTGGATAGTCTCCTGCGGGTTGATTTGTTGCGACATCAGGCCCTGAAAAACAGGTGCATGCCCGGTCATAAATAGATTTGCATCCCTCATACAATGTGCAAAAGCCACCGGTGGCAAGAAAAAAAGCTGTTGAGGCAACGGCCACCTGTGACAAATGAACCGGAGCATACGGAGTTAGATCTATGTACTCGATTCTCTCAGCACGGGTCAAATTATTGAAACAATGATAGGCCAAAAAATCATCGCGAGGTTGATTCAGTTTTGAAACAACGAATTGGTTTACCAGGGTAGTATACGATCCAAAAACTAATGCACGAGCTGCATGCGTGAGCGTGGTCTGCAAAAGATGTTTGCCATTTCGCCGGGTTGAATTATCAGGTGATAGAGTAGTTGCATCCATATTACGTGGTAGCACTCGTCCAGTATTATTAGTTGCACAGCATAGCGTCATGTTAATATCCTCGATTGTCGTTTTTTTGGACACTATCAGATAGTATTTCGTTCATTTTTTTTATTGACATTCTTTCTTGCACTTCCTTCATCCTCTGCCAGAATTCATTTTTAACTTTTCAATAAATCCAGCCTGCCTGACACAGAATTAAAAGGAGTCAACATGAAGTTTGCATTTATCTATGCCATGCCCGGCCTACAGTCCTCATCCATCCAGGAGAATGTTACTGAAAAAGCCCACTTTTATTGTGTATCCGTTGATATGAACCACAGGGAAACCGCCGCAGATATCGCCAGAGAACTGGTTGAGAAAAACGGTGTACAGATGATTGAACTTAGTGGTGGGTTAGCCAGCGCTGAAATTATTGCACTGGTAAAGGAAGAAACCGAAAACAGGGTACCTGTTGGGGCAGTATTTTATGGACCTGAAAGTAGAAAGCCCCTGATTGAACTGATGGGCATTTAGCCATTTGAAAAGCCTTTATCTCCGCTACGCGGAATGAAATGAGATTGCTCCGACGAACCCTTTGCCAGAATATCATTCAGCATTTTGATATAACCAATGGCTCCACGCAACACATCAACATTCTTTAATTTCTTCTTACGAATCCCTTCGGAGAAATAAGTTCCACAGAGCCGTTCTTTTAAATCATCCATTGCAACCCTCATTATTGCCGTACGTTTCCGTTCTCGGGCATTATGCTCGAGTCGTTTCTCACTGACTCCTGTCTGGTGTGCCAGTCTTCTATTCTTGGATAATGATTCCGTATCATCAACTGGCGGCTGGTTGATTTGACTGATATTTTCGGTTCTGCTTTCGATAGCAGGAAGTGGCTTTATCGCTGCCTGTTCCCGGGGCATCTTATCAGTACCCGCCAGGCAGCCGTTCAATGGCCCGCTTTGAGATTTGTCTGTATTTTCAGGAGTTGTTGCAAGAGAAACTGCAATTTCATTAAATTTCTCAGGGCAATGCCTTGCAGGGTCTGCATTAACAGTACCGATTTTGAAACTGGATAATTGACTATCAGTAAGTGAACTGAACTGTGCTGATTGGCTCTCAGGATGTAATACAGGTTTATCTTCTACTTTCTGAAGTGCGCGCCCGTTGAATAAAGGATCAGGACCTGCAGACTCTTGATAACCGGGATCCTCCTCATCAAAGAGATATTTCAAAGGGCCATATTGACGTTGAGAAAAATCGCCTGGAAATATATTGAAATTACCCGTCCCGTTCATAAATGTGCTCCAGATTTATTTTATTTATAACTATATGACCAATTTCAAAAACATTAGTTCATAAAAAAACCTCCCGCTTCTGAACAAAAGCAGGAGGTTCTGAGTTAAACAGCTGAACTTAGAGAGTATCCAGTGCTTCAAATGATTTAATCAGCTCATCCAGAGCTTTCATCTGAGTCAGGAAGGACTCAAGCATGGACAGGCGCAGTGCTGAAGGGCCATCACAGCGGGCATTATCAGGATCAGGATGAGCCTCCAGGAACAGTCCTGCCAGGCCAACCGCCATACCGGCACGGGCCAGTTCAGTCACCTGGTGGCGGCGGCCACCGGAGGCGGCCCCCATTGGATCACGGCACTGCAGCGAATGAGTCACATCGAAGATAACCGGTGCACCGCCGCTCACCTGCTTCATGGTATGAAAGCCAAGCATATCAACCACCAGGTTGTCATAGCCAAAGTTCACACCACGCTCACAGAGGATCAAACGGTCATTGCCCGCTTCACGGAATTTATCGGTAATATTCCCCATCTGGCCGGGGCTGAGAAACTGCGGCTTCTTGATGTTAATGACAGCACCGGTTTTGGCCATGGCTTCGACCAGGTCCGTCTGGCGGGCCAGAAACGCCGGCAACTGAATCACATCCACCACTTCCGCCACAGACTGGCACTGATGAGGTTCATGGACATCAGTAATCACCGGAAAACCAAAGGTCGCTTTCAGCTCCTGAAAAATCTTTAACCCCTCATCAATGCCCGGACCACGGTAGGAGGCGATTGAAGAACGGTTAGCCTTATCAAAGGAAGCCTTGAAGATATAGGGAATACCGAGCTTTTCGGTAACCCGTACATACTCTTCCGCCACTTTCATGACCAGGTCTCTTGATTCCAGCACGTTCATCCCGGCAAACAGGACAAACGGCAGGTCATTAGCGACCTGAATGCCATTGACATCAACAATTTTGCTTTTCACAAACGTTCCTTCAGGCGTTCCAGAAAAAAACCTGCAAAAGCAGGTATCAACAATTGGCTTCAGTGAGAAGCGTGCTTAAAAGCCTGCGCTGCATGAATAAAGGCAGAAAACAGACCATGGCCATCCCGGGGTGTTGAGGTAAATTCCGGGTGGAATTGACAGGCGACAAACCATGGATGGTCGGCAACCTCAACGATCTCTACCAGACTGTTGTCTTCTGAGCGACCGGCAATGACCAGACCCGCCTCTTCCAGTGCCTCAACGTAATGGTTATTCACTTCATAACGGTGACGGTGGCGCTCGGTAATAACATCCTGGCCATAGGCTTCACGGGAGAGTGTACCGGCAACCAGGTTACAGTTCTGGGCACCCAGACGCATGGTGCCGCCCAGATCAGAACCTTCATCACGCTTTTCAACCATACCGTCAGCGTCGATCCACTCAGTAATAAGACCCACCACCGGATGGGCCGCCTGACGATCAAATTCCGTACTGTTCGCCCCTGCCAGACCGGCAACATGGCGGGCGTACTCAATGACCGCCACCTGCATGCCAAGGCAGATACCCAGGAAAGGAATCTTGTTCTCACGGGCATAGCGCACGGTCTGAATCTTGCCTTCCACACCACGGTGACCAAAGCCACCGGGCACCAGAATGGCAGATACCCCTTCCAGGGCAGATAGACCATCCTGTTCAGTGGTTTCAGAGTCAATGTAACGAATATTGACCTTGGTACGGGTTTTCAGACCGGCATGCTTGATCGCCTCAATCAGCGACTTATAGGCATCCAGCAGTTCCATGTATTTGCCCACCATGGCGATGGTGATCTCTTCGGAGTAGTTAAACTCACGATCCACCACATCGTCCCACTCAGAGAGGTCCGCTGGCTGGCAGCCCAGGTTGAAGCGATCCACAATGATCTGATCCAGACTCTGCTCGTGGAGCATCCGAGGAATTTTGTAAATGCTGTCCGCATCTTCCAGGGAGATAACCGCACGCTCTTCAACGTTGGTAAACAGGGCAATCTTGCGGCGGGCCGAGGCATCAATGTACTGTTCGCTGCGACACACCAGGATATCTGGCTGAAGGCCAATCGAACGCAGCTCTTTAACAGAGTGCTGGGTTGGTTTGGTCTTGGTCTCACCGGCGGTTTTGATGTAAGGCACCAGGGTCAGGTGCATCAGCATGGCACGTTGAAATCCGAGCTCTACCTTCAACTGACGAATGGCTTCCAGGAATGGCTGGGATTCGATATCACCCACAGTCCCACCCACTTCCACCAGGGCGATATCCGCATCGCCCGCGCCATTAACCACCCGGCGCTTGATCTCATCGGTGATGTGCGGAATAACCTGTACCGTACCACCGAGATAGTCACCACGACGCTCTTTACGCAGAACATCCTGGTAAATCCGGCCAGAAGTAAAGTTATTACCCTGCTTCATGGTGGTTCGGATAAAACGCTCGTAATGCCCCAGGTCCAGGTCAGTCTCGGCACCATCTTCGGTAACGAAAACCTCGCCATGCTGAAAAGGGCTCATGGTACCCGGATCGACGTTGATATAAGGGTCCAACTTGAGCATCGTCACCTTGAGACCACGTGCCTCAAGAATGGCGGCGAGAGATGCCGATGCGATGCCTTTGCCTAACGAAGAAACAACACCGCCGGTGACGAAAATATAACGCGTCATGCTTACCTGCTGTGAATATAATAAAAGCGGGGTGAAAAGAGAGTCTCAAGATGGGATATCAGGATACCAAAACCGGCAGTGAACGTAAAACCGTTATTGCATCAATACACCCCTTAAAAAATGCTTCGTGCCAATCACCGAGGCGGTCACTCACTCTGATATCAGATCGACCACTCATTTTTATTTGCGCCGGGGATAAAAAACCGGCAGTTCATGGTCAGACCATAACAATAAGCTGACTATCACACTCACAATTACGCTGGGATCTATTTATGTCTCCTTTACATTCCGGGAACACTTTAAGGTACGTTACCAACGGAGCCGTCGGCAAAAATGGAGCCTGCGGTGCAAACGGTCAATTCGGCGGTTATCGCGGGCAGGACGGCGCTCAGGGAGAACACGGCCAAAACGCTCGCGAACTGAATGTCGCGTTGTCAACCAATAATGCCGGTGTTTTGATTAAAGGGAACGGGACATCACTTCAGTTAAGCCTGTTCGATAGAAAAACATCAATCTTTCTTGAAGCCCGTGGCGGTGATGCAGGCCATGGGGGCAACGGCGGTGATGGGGGCAAAGGGCTAACCGGGAAAAAGGGGAGAAATGCCAACAGATTTCTGTGGGGTGAAAACGGAGGTCAAGGCGGCACCGGGGGCAATGGTGGCAATGGCGCACGGGGTGGCGATGGTGGCAATGGCGGTAAAGTAACCCTCACAGTAGCACCTTCGCAAACCGATTTGCTCATGCTCACCAACATTCCTGACGTTCGGGGTGGCACACAAGGCCGGGGTGGAAAAGGCGGAGACGGTGGCCTGGGAGGAGACGGAGGAAAAGGTGGGGAATCATGCTGGTATCCCGATACTGAGATCTACACCGACTCAAGCGGGCAGACCCAAAGCCGCATAACACTCCGTTTTAATCCGGGAGGATTTGATGGCCCCTGCGGCCTCCGGGGACGAGTCGGGCGTAACGCCCCTGATGGACGTTGCGGAAACTCTGGCAGTTTTCATATTGCTGTGGGCAACAACCGGTATACCGGGCCTTATGACCTGTCCGTTACAGACTCCACACTGCTGGCAAAAAAGCCTGGCGGCAATGGTTTTTTCGAACCCGGCAAAGAGGTCTCTGTTGATTTGTCAGTCACTAATACCGGTGACATGCCAACACCCAATAAACAACCCATCAGAATGAGCATGGTGAATAATAAATGGGTCAGCTTCAACCCCCGCTCTGTTTTCAACCTCCCTTGCGCTATACCGCCTGGCCAGGAAGTTCACCCACAGAATCGCCTGGAATTTACCATTAATAGACCTCAAACAATACCCACAGGTGAGCCGCTGCATGAAACGGGTGTCGCCAACTTTAGCGCCACTGTTGGACGGGTTGAGCGACAGTTCTCAAAAGTAGCCACAGAGCAAATAAGGTTTCCCGTAAGATATCCAGCGGATATCGATACGATAGAAGGGAGCAAATCAATCAGCCGCGATGAAGAAGCACTGCTGTCGGTAAAAGTGAACAATATTTCTCCGAAAGCCCTTGGTTTGCAGGGCAGCCAACAGCGGTTGCTCAACTTGCACTTTACAGCAGATACCGCAGATACCGCAGATACCGCAGACACCGCAGATACCAATAATGGCCAGACGAGAAGCGCCGACGTAACTTTTTACAGTAGAGATGGTGTACCGTTCAGCGGTAACCAGGGGCTCACGAAATCGATCAATGAACTTCCTCCCCATGGTCAGGACAGACTTTCAGGTTCGATCACCTTCAGCAATCCTGCACAGCACCTTTACACAAAAGTCACACTATTCGCAGAACTCGAACTGGGACGTTTAGATTGCCCGACAGATCCCCAATTGGTGGAAGTGGTACAACGAAGAGTGTTTCAAGTTCAGCTTGCCGAGGGTTACCAGTACAATCCTGATGCAGATTTTCTGTTAGTTACCAACGCCAACACTTCTTTGCCAGAATGGAATCAATGGGAAGCCCTGGCCGAGCGACTTGGACTGACTTTTGCCACCTGGAACAGCTCGCTCAACAATGGGATAAGCCTGTTCCATGAGCTGCAATCCAGGGAAACCGAAGGGCATCCAGCTGTCGAAACCGACACTGCACCGTTGCCCGCGACCGGGGTACATGCAGATACCGGCGTCACGTTAGTTGATCACTTTAAAGACAAAACCATTGTTTTTCTGAACAATGACGATACCTGTGTAAAATCCCTTCCGCCCTGCGATTTATTCCGATCTGCCAACAGCGGCGTCAGAAGCTACATCGTGGGGCCAGAAGAAGTCAGGGAAGAGCTGTTTTATCCAGAAAAAGACCTTGCTGCAAACCTCAGCGGACGCGCGAGGAAAACGTTAGTAGAGAACTACATCCGCACTATGAGATCATCCGAGGACAGACTGATAAAAGCAGCAAAAAAACAGGCAAAAAAATTGCGAAATAAGTGGCCTGAAAAAAGATTTACCGTCGTTTATAACTACGAAGATCTACCGCTACCAAGAAATAGCCTACCCATTATCGGAACGTACGGATTAAAAAAACATCAGATTGGAACACTGACCTCTGTTCTTTCGCCGACGAAACACATGATTACCAATCTATCCAAACAACCTGACGAAAGCGATCGCTCTGATTACGTCCTTCACCCAAGTAACGTCTACGGCTTACTAAAAAGTCTGCCCCTGCAGAAAAAAATTCAGCTGGTTCAAAACAACATCACAGAAGACCGTGAAGCCTTGAAAAAAGCCCTACTCTCAGATCTTGTGGATGAACATAAAGCGTTCCGTCGATTAAAGTGGACAGCCAGCATCGATAAGAGCGCATTGAAGAAGCGCTTAACCTGCTTACAACAAGTCGTCGATGCCAGCTACCCTGAGCCCGGAAGCAAAGAGCTGATACAAGAGATACTCATCGAATTTCGCGCTTTGGCTGCCCGAATGCTCAAGGAGAAATGGTACCACGTTCGCTATCGCCAACTCGTCAAAGTGACCCACAAAATGATCGATAGTTTCAAGCAAAAAGAGGATATTGACTCGGCACACTGGCTGGAAAATTACCAGGCAAAGAAACAGCGTTTTGCCAAGATTCACCGATGGGAATTATGGCGTCAATATCAGGATTCTGACGTTTTTCCAATCCATCAAAATGGTCACAATGACCCGAACCCTGTGTTTAATTTTAACGAATTACAACATCCATACGATACGGTGTCCCGGGTTGCTGAAAATAGTCACTACTTTAGAGATCAGGGAGAACGTTTGCGGGCATTGGAGGCATTAGAGAACGGTAACTCAAACGACAATAACCCGTAAAACAAAGACGGATGGCTGTTACCAATGGAGAGCTAAACCATCACTCTCGTTGGCATAATAGCCATCACACACCCAGAGACCGGGAGCAGCCACCATTTGGTCACCATCAAACACCAATGGCAGATATTCTCTCAGCCAGGGTGGCACTTTATAGTCCTGCAGCCATTTTTTCAGTGTTTTTCGACCTTGCCGCCCGGTAATGGCAAACTTTTCATCCCCTGATATATGACAACGGCGTTTTAACAGTAATGGTTTTTGTGGCAGTCGGATGGCGTTACCACTGTGCTCCTGTTTAGCACTGCAGATCAGCGACCGGTCTCCCAACACCACGATTGGCTCTTTCTGCCAGTCCCATACCATGGGCTCAAATGCCTGCAAATTCACGTCTTCATCCAGCAGCACCAGCATTTGCTGGTAGCGAGTCAGGGTAAAGCGAGGTGCCACTGTCAGCAGCGGCTCGGCGTCGATTCGAGCTTCAACCACTTCATCAAAGATCTGTTCAAGGGTGTCTCTGGAGGGCAGTTGTATGCCCTGCTGTTTCAACCATTGGCGAACCACTCGACGCTGGGAACCGGCATCAAGGGATTGCAGCGTTGCCAGATTCATCAGCGGTTGCCGGTCAAGCAGCCATTGCGGGCGATAATCAATACACAGGGCCAACTGTTCGACAGTTTGCTGCTGCACGGTTTGATTCATCTGCCCCACATCCCGCACAAATTCGACCAATCGTTCCGACGCACCCGGCCAGCGCTCTTCCACCATGGGAATCAGTCGCTGACGGAGAAAGTTGCGGGAGAAGCGTTCATCCGTATTACTGTCATCTTCAATAAATCGGAGGTTATTTGTCCGGGCGTAAGCTTCAATGGATGCTCGGGCCACATTCAGTAAGGGCCGTAACAACAGCCCATTGCCCAGGGACCTTTGTTCGGGAATCCCCTGAACACCATCAACCCCGGTCCCGCGGAATAACCTGAGCAGAACCGTCTCTGCCTGATCATCCCGATGATGCCCCTGCAACAGACAGCCACCCTCTTCCACGGCATTGATAAATACCTGGTATCGAGCGTCCCTGGCCGCCTGCTCCAGACCATAGCCGTCATTTTCCAGAGAAACTCTGGCGATGGTCAGCGGTATCTGCCACTGTTCACATACCGACTGACAGTGCTCAGCCCACTGATCAGCGTAACGGCTCAAACCATGATGAACATGAACAGCAGCCACATCAGCAATATCTCCCCGATCACGCAGGCAGGCCAGCAAATGGAGTAAAACGGTGGAGTCAACACCGCCACTGAATGCCACCGTTACAGGGCATTCAGATACCGGTAGCTGCAGGCTTGAAGATAGTTGATCAAGCACCCACTCAGGGCTTAGCGGGTGACAGGAAGTGATCTCTGCGCTGGTTTTTGCCATCGTTTTCGCAATCAAAGCGCCCCAAAGTCCCTGATTTTCTGGTAACGATTTTCCAGCAGGGTATCGCTGTCCAGTGCCGAAAGCATGTTCAGCTGATCCACCAGCGTGGCTTTCAAACTGGCAGCCGCTGCTTCAGGATCCCGGTGTGCACCACCCAATGGCTCTGCCACCAGGGTATCCACCAGACCCAGCTCCTGTAAACGCCCGGCAGTTACCCCCATGGCTTCTGCAGCAGTAGATGCGTACTCGGCTTTTTTCCAGAGAATGGAGGCACAACCCTCAGGGGAAATAACAGAGTAAGTTGAATACCCCATCATCACCAGATGATCACAAACCCCAATGGCCAATGCACCACCGGAACCCCCTTCACCGATCACCGTGGAAATCACAGGCACTTTCAAGCGGGACATCACCGCCAGGTTGTAGGCAATCGCCTCACTCTGCCCACGTTCCTCTGCACCAATACCGGGGTATGCGCCCGGTGTATCAATAAAGGTCAGGATGGGCATCTTGAAACGTTCCGCCATTTCCATCAGGCGACAGGCTTTGCGGTAACCTTCCGGTTTGGGCATCCCGAAATTCCGGCGAACTTTCTCTTCGATCTCACGCCCCTTCTGATGACCAATCACCATCACCGGTCGACCATCCAGTCGGGCCATGCCCCCCACAATGGAGGGGTCATCGGCAAAATGGCGATCGCCATGGAGTTCATCAAACTCGGTGAAAAGATGGCGAATATAGTCCAGCGTGTAGGGCCTTCTGGGGTGCCGGGCCAGCTGGGCCACCTGCCAGGAAGAAAGGTTGCTGAAAATGGCATCCGTCAGACTGCGGCACTTATCCTGCAGTGTGGCAATCTCTTCAGTAATATTCAGCTCTGCATCGCTGCTGACCAGCCGAAGCTCTTCTATCTTGGCTTCCAGTTCAGCAATTGGCTGTTCAAAGTCCAGGTAATTCGGGTTCATGAAGTCCACTTATCATGGCCGGAGAGTAAATAAGGATCAAAATACGTAAACACCGCCGTAAAGTCGAGTTAAAAAGCGTAATTACCTGTAAACAGTTCAACAGCTGGTCGACCTGGAAGTCTGCAGAAAAGCAATACGAGAATAGGATGTCCCCTTTTGAAAAGCTGGAACCACTGCCTGTAGTGGACAATAAAGGAGGAACCTCCACCGTGGGTACATTTTGCGCCCCCCCGGTAGCCAGCCGGCCCGCAATGCCCGGAAGTTACAACGGGCAACGGGACAGGCAGGGCTGCAGTTAGCCCAGTCGCATCAGAATAAAGACATATCACACTCCGCCATCTTCTCCCAGTATGGGTCTGGGACTACCTGTGGCATTTCCATGGCTTCTGCCTGAAAACCCAGGACTTTCGGTTGATGCCCCATCTTTGCGCCAACAGCGTCAGACCATCCCAGCAGTGGCCTGATGCAATTGGCTATGTCGGTGCCCTTGCAAGCCAGCTCAAAAGCTGCCATTGCCTCACCATAGGTGGTTCCGCAATAGAGGGAGAAATGGTCATCATGCTCCCCGGGGCCGGGTGTGAAATCATCATCCCCCAGGTAACGGATTTGCTGGCGAGCGGTATCCAGTGTAAATAGCCGATCACAAAGCTCAGGCTTCAATGCATGAAGGAAAAAACTGCCATTATCAAGTTGACCCGCATGGATTGAATAAGGGTCATACAACCCGGAAAAACTTCTTCCCCAATTCAGATGATATTCACCGGCATGATATTTTTTGAAAACAAACGCACCGGTAACCTCTTTCAGGGTATTTCCGAGTTCCGTGAAATCCACCTCGCCCAATGTCCCATCTGCACGCCGGAAGTAGGCTACCGGTGGGACAGGCGTTGATTCAGGGTTCTCGATTATTGGTTTTTCCATTTTCCGAAATATCAGATCAGCCGGGACTGTCTTCGCTTTGATGGTATCGGGGCATAGCTGATCATTTTTGGCTGGCAGAGCCTCAGTCTCTGCCAGTCTTATTGCAATTGTCCTTGTTTGAGATTCAGCCGTATTGCCACCAGAAGTGGAACCAGGATCCTGTGTTATCGAGGCGGGAGCCCTGCTAACAACGGTAGTGGAGCGATCGTTAAACTTTCCCTGATCGGCTGTTTTTGTAGCCTCTTGGTTGGCTTCTTTCGGCAACATCGGTGAGCGAGCTTTAACAGGAGTCATAAAAATTCCTCTCATAAAAATTTCACCAAGTACATGACCATTTGCATTCAGGCAGCCCTTAAGCCCGGTGCAGTCTGCAACCAGGAAAACCGGTGAGTTTACCTGATCGAAAAGTCAGACCTCATACGCCAATGAAAGTTCTAGGAAAGTTGATTTTACTATTCCATCGAAAAAGGGAAACTGCACAAAACCCACAGCTTCCGTTTCATACCCCAATTCCCAAGCACTTGCTCAGGCATACTCAACGTTAGCCGCATTTTTGCCAAGCCACTGCCGGAGTTCCAGCACCAATTCATCACTGGGGTTGACCAGCCATTGCTCACCCAGCATCAGGCTGGCACGGGCATCGTCCCGATGGTAATCAATCCTGACCGGCAGCCGACCCGGCTGCCCGCCCAGCATGGACGACAATTTTCGTTCAAAATGACCATCAATCTGTTCATGGGAAACCTCAAGAACCAGACGACGGGCGTAATGGCTGCGGGCATCCACCACTTTCATCACTTTCTTCGAGCGGACTTTCAGGCTACCGGAGTAATCATCAAAGGTGACTTCCCCTTCCACCACCAGCACCGCGTCTTTATGGAGGAGGTGTTGATACTCACCAAACACATCGGCAAACACCGACACCTCAATCCGGCCGGTGCGGTCATCCAGGGTAACAAACGCCATTTTGTCCCCTTTCTTGTTTTTCATGATCCGCATATCCACCACCAGCCCGGCGATATTCTGGCTATCGCCCCGGGCAGGCTGAAGGTCTTTAATACGGTTGCGGATAAAGTGCCGGATTTCACTTTCGTATTCATCAATGGGGTGACCGGTCAGATAGAGCCCCAGGGTATCCTTCTCGCCACCGAGGCGAACCTTATCGGTCCATTCGCTGGTTTTCAGGTAGGTGTCGTAAACAGCCTCTTCGCCGGCGGGCACCAGGGCACCAAACATATCCATATGACCGGAATCCAGGCTTTTGGCCGCCTGGTCCGCCGCTTTGATCGCCTCAAGTTGACTCGCCTCAAGCACGGCTCGATTGAAATTCAGCTGTTCCGGCTTTTGTGGGACCGGCCCAAGCAGGTCCAGCGCCCCGGATTTGATCAATGCCTCCAGCACCCGCTTGTTGATGCTTTTGGCATCCACCCGCTCACAGAAGTCAAACAGGTCCTTGAATGGACCACCCTCTTTACGAGCCCGGACAATCGCCTCAATCGGGCCTTCACCCACGCCCTTGATGGCCCCCAGCCCATAGACAATATGCCCATCGTCGTTTACACCGAACATATATTCGCCGCTGTTCACGCTGGGCGGCAGCACGGTCAGGCCCATATCCCGACACTCTTCGATAAAGGTCACCACCTTATCGGTATTCTGCATATCGGAGCTCATGACCGCCGCCATAAATTCCGATGGATAGTGAGCCTTCAACCACAGCGTCTGGTAGGAAACCAGGGCGTAGGCTGCCGAGTGGGATTTGTTAAAGCCATAGCCCGCAAACTTCTCCACCAGATCGAAGATCTTCATGGCCAGCTCACCATCAACGCCCTGGCTGATAGCGCCCTCTTCAAACACCGCCCGCTGCTTGGCCATCTCCTCCGGCTTTTTCTTACCCATGGCCCGGCGCAGCATATCCGCACCGCCCAGGGTGTAACCGGCCAGCACCTGGGCAATCTGCATCACCTGTTCCTGATACAGGATAATGCCGTAAGTGGGCTGCAAAATAGGCTGAAGCCACTCGTGCTGATACTGGGCATCCGGGAACGAGAGTTCCTCCCGGCCATGCTTACGGTTAATAAAGTTGTCCACCATCCCGGACTGCAGCGGACCCGGACGGAACAGGGCTACCAAAGCGATAATATCTTCAAAGCAGTCGGGCTGGAGACGTTTGATCAGATCTTTCATCCCACGGGATTCCAGCTGGAAGACGGCGGTGGTTTCCGCCCGCTTCAGCATCTCGTAGGCGCTTTTATCTTCAAGATCGATGGCTTCAATGGCCAGAGGCTCTTCACCCCGCTGCGCCCGGCGGGGGTTAATCAGTTTCAGGGCCCAGTCAATAATGGTCAGCGTGCGTAGGCCCAGGAAGTCGAACTTCACCAGACCTGCGTATTCCACATCATTCTTGTCATACTGGGTGACCACCCCTTTACCGTGCTCATCACAGTAAAGCGGTGCAAAGTCCGTCAACTTGGTGGGGGCAATCACCACACCACCGGCGTGCTTACCGACATTGCGCGTGACCCCTTCCAGCTTGAGCGCCATCTCCCAGATTTCCGCCGCCTCTTCATCGGACTCCAGAAACTCCCGAATGGTTTCTTCCTGTTCATAGGCCTTACCGAGCGTCATGCCGATTTCAAAGGGGATCATTTTCGACAGGCGATCCGCCAGACCGTAGGACTTACCCTGAACCCGGGCCACATCCCGCACCACCGCCTTGGCTGCCATGGTACCGAAGGTGATGATCTGGGAAACCGCATCGCGTCCATAGGTCCGGGCCACATAATCAATCACCCGGTCCCGGCCTTCCATACAGAAGTCAACGTCAAAGTCGGGCATCGACACCCGCTCAGGATTCAGGAATCGCTCAAACAGCAGGTCGTATTTGATCGGGTCCAGATCGGTGATTTTCTGGGCATAGGCCACCAGTGACCCGGCACCGGAACCACGACCCGGGCCAACGGGAATATCGTTATTTTTAGACCACTGGATAAAGTCCATAACGATCAGGAAGTACCCCGGGAATCCCATCTGCAGAATGGTGTTCAGCTCAAAGTCCAGTCGGTCCCGGTAGATTTTTTCGGTTTCCGGAAAGTCTGGTGCCGCAGTATCAAACAGAAATCCCAGTCGCTCCGTCAGACCGTCATGGGAAAATTCACGGAAAAACTGATCCATGGTTTTACCTTCTGGCACGGGATATTCCGGCAGAAAGTACTCACCCAGTTTGACATTAATAGAACAGCGCTGGGCAATGGCAACGGAGTTGGCCAGTGCTTCAGGAATATCCGCAAAGAGTTCAGCCATCTCCTGCTCAGACTTCAGGTACTGCTCTTCACTGTAGCGATGTTCCCGGCGGGGATCATCCAGAACCACACTTTCGCCGATGCAGACCCTGGACTCATGGGCTTCGAAATCATCCCGGGTCATAAACATCACATCATTGGTGGCCACCACCGGACAGTTGAATTCTGCCGCCAGAGCCACGGAACCATGAACGCACTCTTCATCCCCTGCCCGGTTGGTACGGTGCAATTCCAGGTAGAAGCGATCAGGAAACGCCCCCATCCACTCCTGCAATAACTCACCCGCCAGCGACTTTTTGCCCGATAACAGTGCCCGGCCAATCTCACCTTCCCTGGCACCGGAAAGCGCAATCAGGCCCTCTGACTGAGCCATGATCCACTCCCGTTTGACCAGTGCTTTTTCATGGTGTTGATTTTCCATAAACGCCCGGGAGATCAGCTCGGTCAGATTGTGATAACCCTGCTCATCCATACACAGCAACACCAGACGGGACGGTGCATACTTGTCCGCCGGATTTTCCACCCAGAGGTCAGCGCCACAAATGGGCTTTATGCCTGCGCCCATGGCCCCCGAATAAAACTTCACCAGCGCACAGAGATTGGACTGGTCGGTCACCGCCACCGCCGGTATGCCAGAGCCGGAAATCGCGCTGATCAACGGTTTTATTCGCACCAGCCCGTCGCTGAGGGAAAACTCGGTATGCACCCGTAAGTGGATAAATTGTGCTGTCATGGGAGAAGGAGGTCCTGAATGGCAATCCGGTAATGATAATGAATCCTCTGATAAATACACCAATAAAAAATATTGCTTTATTGCAACCAACTACCGCGTTCATAGTCCTCAACCGCCGCATCCGGCGTGACCAGCTGGCCACCCAAAGGCCTGCCCCTTCAGGCAACAATGTTCCTTTAAAGTGTGCTGTCGTTGATCTGCACTTATTATTCTGGCGCTATAGATCTTGTCGAATGGAACCAAAAGATGGAAATTGACCAGCAAGCAGTGGTGAGTATTCACTGGATCGAACAATGTTTCTTTTTTTCAGGGCTTTGGCTGCCCTTATCATATCCACCGTTTCTTTATTTCCATGATAACGTCGGGCAGCGGCACGAGGTGACCTGGTGATCGAAAAAAACCACAGTCGAAATCTTTCCGCTTTTTTGTTTGGATCTGCACCATTGGCTAATAACAGTTGAACCATCTTATTGTTACCCAGCTTGGCGGCAAAATAGAGTGGCGTGGCCTTTTTTATAGTAGCCTGATCAACATCAGCACCCTTTTCAATCAGTTGCCGGGCCACCTCAACATGCCCTTTTTGTGCAGCAAAAGAGAGCGGCGTAGTGCCCTTGTTCGTCGCCAAATTGACCTTGGCCTCGTGGTCGAGCAGCAGTTGAACCACCTCAACATACCCTTTATCCGCTGCAAAACTGAGCGGCGTGAATCCGTCTGAAGTAGCCAGGTTAACATCAGCCCTTTTGTTGATCAGCAGCCGAACCACCTCAACATGCCCTTCTTCCGCTGCAAAACTGAGCGGCGTGAATCCGTCTGAAGTAGCCAGGTTAACATCAGCCCTTTTGTTGATCAGCAGCCGAACCACCTCAACAT